>NZ_SMKS01000084.1:0-22940 GCF_004348435.1 Saccharopolyspora terrae
TATAAGAGACAGGCTCACCACCCCGGGCCACCCGACCCCCAGCCATCGTCGAATTTCGCGAGAATTTCGACCCCAAAACTTGGGACTCGAAGTTCGCGAGAAATTCGACGGCACCTGCACCACAGGCCCCTGATCTCGTCAGACACGCCCGAGCGCGGGGACGCATTCGAATTTCTCGCGAAATTCGACTTCCCGGACCGCGTCAGTCGGTGATGAGGCCCTGTACTTCGCCCTTGGCATCGGCCCGGAGGATGGGGGTGTTCTTGGTGAGGTCGTGGGCGGCGACGACCGAGGCGTGGTCCAGGGCGTCCGCGTCGGTGACGACCGCGGCGGCTTCCAGGCCCTCGGCGCCGCTGGAGACCGCTGCGGCCACCGCGGCCTGCAGGGCCGTGAGCTTCAGGGACGACAGGTCCACCGTGGTGGCCGCGTAGGTGCGGCCGTCGGTGTCGCGGACCGCCGCGCCTTCGGCGGCGCCGTTGCGGGCGCGGGAGGAACGCGCGAGCGTGACGATCTTGGCGTCCTCCGGGTCGAGCTCCTGCGGTGCCGCCTTCTCGACGTGCTCAGCCACGGCTGTTGCTTCCCTCCTGGTCGGCACCGCGCAGCGGTGCTTGATCGGTGTTCACCCGGTGGACCAGCAGCGCGTTGATGCGGATCCGGCCCCGGTGGTCCTTGCCGCCCTCGGCCCGAAGCCGAAGGCCGGCGATCTCGGTCTCGGCACCCGGCAGCGGCACCCGGCCCAGCCGTTGCGCCAGCAGACCGCCCACGGTCTCCACGTCGGAGTCGTCGAGCTCGACGTCGAACAGCTCGCCCAGGTCCTCGACCGGGAGTCGGGAGCTCACCCGGACGGTGCCGTCCTCCAGGTGCTCGACCGGGCGGTGCTCCTCGCGGTCGGACTCGTCGGTGATCTCGCCGACGATCTCCTCCACGATGTCCTCGATGGTCAGCAGCCCGGCGGTACCGCCGTACTCGTCGACCGCGATGGCGAGGTGACCGCGCGAGATCTGCATCTCGCGCAGCAGCTCGTCAAGCCGCTTGGTGTCGGGCACGAAGGTCGCGGGCCGCATCAGCTCCACCACCGCCGGCCCTGCGGCGTCGGTGGTCTCCAGCACGATGCGGGTGAGGTCCTTGAGCGTGACCAGGCCGACGATGTCGTCGACGCTGTCCCCGATCACCGGGATCCGGGAGAAGCCCGAGCGCAGGCACAGCGCCAGCGCCTGACGGGCCGACTTGGTCTGCTCGATCCAGATGATCTCGGTGCGCGGCACCATCACCTCGCGCGCGAGCGTGTCGCCGAGCTCGAAGACCGAGTGGATCATCTCGCGCTCACCGGCGGCCACCACGCCGCGCTCCCCGGCCAGGTCGACCAGCTCGCGCAGCTCCACCTCGGTGGAGAACGGTCCCTCGCGGAAGCCCTTGCCGGGCGTGATCATGTTGCCGATCAGGATCAGCAGCCGGGTCAGCGGGTTGAGCAGTCGGGCCAGCACGCGGACCGGCACCGCGATCTTCAGACCGATGCCGTACGGGTGCTGCCTGCCGAGCGTGCGCGGTCCGACGCCGACCAGCACGTACGAGGCGACCAGCATGATCAGCACCGCGACGACCAGCGCCCAGGTCTCCGACTCCGCGACGCGCAGCGCCACCACCGTGACCAGCACGGTCGCGCCCATCTCGCAGGCGAGCCGGAGCAGGAGCAGCAGGTTGACGTGCCTGGGCCGGTCGCCGAGCAGCAGGACGAGCTGCTTGGCGCCGGTGCGGCCCTGCCGGGCCAGGTCTTCGGCGCGCGCGTGGGAGGCCACGGTGATGGCCGCCTCGGAGGCGGCGAACACCCCGGCCGCGAGCACCAGCAGCACCGCGAGCACCAAGAACGCGGTGGAACCGGCCAACTCCACTCCCCTAGTTCGCAGGAGCCGGGCCGGCGCCCGGCTCGTCGTCCAGGCCGACCGCGCCCAGGACCTTGTCGTCCGCGCTGCGCTGGGCCTGCGCCCGCTCGGCCTCGTCACGCGCCTCGCGGTACTCGGCCAGGATGCGGTTCTGCAGCCCGAACATCTCGCGCTCCTCCTCCGGCTCGGCGTGGTCGTAGCCGAGCAGGTGCAGGACGCCGTGCACGGTCAGCAGGTGCAGCTCGTCGAGCGTGCTGTGACCGGCCTTCTTCGCCTGGTCCTTGGCGAAGGCGGGGCAGAGCACGATGTCGCCGAGCAGCGCCGGGCCGGATCCGGCCGAGTCGGGGCGGCGGGCCGAGTCGTACTCGTCCATCGGGAACGACATCACGTCGGTGGGACCGGGCAGGTCCATCCACCGCTCGTGCAGGTCGGCCATCACGTCGAGGTCCACCAGCACTATGGACAGCTCGGCGAGCTGGCTGACGCTCATCTTGTCGAGCGCGAAGCGGGCCACGGAGACGATCGTCTCCTCGGGCACCGCGACGCCGGATTCGTTGGCGATCTCGATGGTCATGCTCGTCCTCGTCGCTGGCCGTTGCGCCGTTCGTCGTGCTGGTCGGCGTCGTTGATCGCGTGCCAGCGGTCGTAGGCGTTGACGATGTCGGTGACCAGCCGGTGCCGCACCACGTCGTGGCTGTCCAGCTGGGAGAAGTGGACGTCGTCGACGTCGTCCAGGATGTTCTGCACCATCTTCAGGCCGCTGCGCTGGCCCCCGGGCAGGTCGATCTGGGTGACGTCGCCGGTGACCACGATCTTGGAGCCGAAGCCCAAGCGGGTCAGGAACATCTTCATCTGCTCGGGCGTGGTGTTCTGCGCCTCGTCCAGGATGATGAAGGAATCGTTGAGCGTGCGCCCGCGCATGAAGGCCAGCGGGGCGATCTCGATCGTCCCCGCCGAGGTCAGGCGCGGTACCGATTCCGGATCGACCATGTCGTGCAGCGCGTCGTACAGCGGCCGCAGGTAGGGGTCGATCTTCTCGTAGAGGGTGCCGGGCAGGAAGCCCAGCCGCTCACCGGCCTCGACGGCCGGGCGCGTCAGGATGATCCGGTTGACCCGCTTGGCCTGCAACGCCTGCACGGCCTTGGCCATGGCCAGGTACGTCTTGCCGGTACCGGCGGGGCCGATGCCGAACACCACGGTGTGGTTGTCGATGGCGTCGACGTAGCGCTTCTGGTTGAGCGTCTTGGGGCGGATGGTCCGACCGCGCCGGGACACGATGTCCAGGCTGAGCACGTCGGCGGGCGACTCGTTGTGGTCGGCCGAGAGCATCCCCACGCTGCGGCGGACGATGTCGGGATTGAGCTGGCTGCCCTTGCCGATGAGGGCGATGAGCTCGGCGAACACCCGTTCCGCGAACGCGACCTCCGCAGGCTCCCCGGAGAGAGTCACCTCGTTGCCCCGGACATGGACGTCGGCGGTGAGCAGGTCCTCGACGACCCGCAGGTTCTCGTCCCGGCTGCCCACCAGCGTCAGCACGACGTCGTCGGGGATGTTCACCTTGGACTGAGCCGTTGCGGTCTGCGGCTGCTCTCCGGGCTGGGCGGCGGCGCCACCCGCTGCGATACCGGCCACGTAGTTCGGGCCTACCTTCTGCGCGTTGCGCGCGGGTCGTTCGGTCAGTTCTCCCTGGCCCCGATGGTAGTCCAAGGGAGCAACCGAGTTGCCGACCTGCTCCCCCGGAACCCGCCGGTCAGCCCTTGAGCGGACCGCCGGTCATGCCACCGAGCCATTCCCCGCCGAGCAGGTGCAGGTGCACGTGGAAGATGGTCTGGCCCGCGTCGGCGTTGGTGTTGAACAACAACCGGTAACCGGGCTCGGAGATTCCCTCGGCCTCGGCGATCTCGTGCGCGGTGGTGATCAGCTCGCTCAGCAGAGCCGGGTCGGCGGCGGCCAGCTCGGCGACGTTGCGATACCGCTCCTTGGGAATGACCAGCACGTGCGTCGGGGCCTGCGGGTTGATGTCGCGGATCGCGATGACCCGCTCGTTCTCCCGCACGATGTCGGCCGGGATCTCCCGCGCGATGATGCGCAGGAACAGCTCCTTCTCCTCGCTCATGCCCCGAAGGCTAGCCGAAGTCGATGTTCGGGCCGCGGGCGGAAGTGACGCGTCACGTCGTCTGTGAGGTGCTGCGCCGCAACCGGGGCTGGGGGGAGTGCTCCACTTGCGGCGCAGCTCTCGCCGGACCAAGGGGGGAGGTGTCCGGCGAGTGCGGAGAACCCGGTGTCCGTGCGACACCGGTGACGACGTTGCCGTCGCACTCTCGCAGCCACCGAGCGTATCCCCGCGTCAGCCGATCGCGCTACGCAAACGGGGAAGTTCTCGATCTTGGTCACCCGAGGTGTCAGGACCAGCGGGTGGTCACAGCCCCCAGCGCGCCCAGCGCCACGGCGGCGGCGGTCGAGGCCCGCAGGACCGTGTGTCCCAAGCGGGTGACCTGCGCTCCGGCGTCGCCCAGGACGGTGAGCTCGTCGTCGGTGATGCCGCCCTCCGGGCCCACCACCAGCAGGACCTCGCCCGAAGCCGGCAGATCGGCCGAGGTCAGCGGGCCGGCCGCCGACTCGTGCAGGACCAGCGCGGCGTCGGCCTCGGCGATGAGCGCGGCGAGCTGCTTGGTGCTGACCGGCTCGGTGACCTCGGGCGTCCAGGCCCGGCGGGCCTGCTTGGCCGCCGCCGCTGCGGTGCTGCGCCAGCGGGCCAGGGCCTTGGCCCCGCGCGGTCCGTCGTCCCACTTGGCCACGCAGCGGGACGCGCGCCACGGCACGACCGCGTCGACCCCGGCCTCGGTGGCCAGTTCGACTGCGAGCTCGCCGCGATCGCCCTTGACCAGCGCCTGGACCACACGGACGCGCAGCTCCGGCTGCGGCTCGTGCCAGGTCTCCGACACCGCCAACCGCAGCGAATCGCGTTCGGCGGCCTCGACGACGCAGCGCGCCATGCCGCCCTGCGCGTCGGAGAGCAGCAGCTCTTCGCCGACGCGCAGGCGGCGCACGGTGGCGGCGTGCTTGCCCTCGGGACCGTCCAGCGTGGTGGATCCGACCGCGGGCAACCGCTCCACCGAGAAGACCGGCAGCGACACGGGCTACCTCAGCGGTGCCCGAAGGAGCGGAACCGCGAGAACAGCCCCTGCCTGCCGTTGCCGTTGGCGGTCACCGTCGGCTCGGGCTGCTCCTCGCCGCGCAGCTTGGCCAGGTCGCGCAGCATCTCCGACTGGGTGTCGTCGAGGTTCGTCGGAACCACGACGTCCAGGTGGATGTGCAGGTCGCCGTGGCCGCTGACCTTGCCGTTGGAGCGCAGCTTGGGCAGTCCGCGTCCGGTGATCACGTGCTCGGTGCCGGGCTGGGTGCCCGCCTCGACCGCGATCTCCTCGTGCGAACCGTCCAGCGTCTCCAGCAGCAGCACCGTGCCCAGCGCCGCCGCCGTCATCGGCAGTTCGACGTTGCAGTGCAGGTCGGCGCCGTCGCGGGTGAACCGGTCGTGCGGCTGCTCCTCGACCTCGACGAACAGGTCGCCCGCCGGGCCACCGCCTGGACCGACCTCGCCTTCGCCGGCGAGCCGGACGCGCATGCCGTCGCCGACGCCCGCCGGGATCTTGACGGTGATGGTGCGCCGCGCGCGGACCCGGCCGTCACCGGAGCACTGCTGGCAGGGGTCGGTGATGACCTCGCCGAAGCCGCGGCAGACCGGGCAGGGGCGGGACGTCATGACCTGGCCCAGGAAGGACCGCTGCACCGACTGCACCTCGCCGCGACCACCGCAGGTGTCGCAGGTCGAGGGCGCGCTGCCGGCCTTCGAACCGCCGCCGTCGCAGACGTCGCAGAGCACCGCGGTGTCCACGGTGATATCGCGGTTGACGCCGCTGGCGCACTCCTCCAGCGTCAGCTCCAGGCGCAGCAGGGCGTCGGAACCGGGCTGCACGCGGCTGCGCGGGCCTCGGCCACCGCCGCCGCCTCCGCCGCCGAAGAAGGCGTCCATGATGTCGCCGAGGCCGCCGAAGCCGGCGAACGGATCGCCGCCCATGCCGCCACCGGCGCCGCCGCCGTTGCCCAGCGGGTCCCCGCCGAGGTCCACGACCTGGCGCTTCTTCGGATCGGAGAGCACCTCGTAGGCGGTGGTCACCTCCGCGAACCGCTCCTGAGCCGCCTCGTCCGGATTGACGTCGGGGTGCAGTTCCCGGGCGAGTTTGCGGTATGCGCGCTTGATCTGCTCGGGTGTCGCGTCCTGGGAAACCCCGAGGGTCGCGTAGTAGTCCCTGGCCACCTTCTCCGTACTTCCTCTGCTCGATTAAGTCGAGTGAATGCCGGTCATGCCGGTGCGAACCTCACCGGCCGTCCAGGATCTCACCCACGTACGCGGCCACGGCACGGACCGCCGCCATCGTTCCGGGGTAGTCCATGCGGGTCGGGCCGACAACGCCCAGACCGCCCAAGACCATGCCATCCGAACCGTATCCGGTGGAAATCACCGAGGTCGTCTGCATCTCCAACGCTTCGTTCTCCGCCCCGATGCTGACCCGGACGGTACTCGAATCGCGGGCGGCGGCGAGCAGCTTGAGCACCACCACCTGCTCCTCCAGAGCTTCGAGGACCTGGCGCAGCGAGTTCGGGAAGTCGGCGACGTTGCGGGTGAGGTTGGGCGTGCCGCCGAGCACCATCCGCTCCTCCGGGTGCTCCACGAGCGACTCGATGAGCACGCCGCAGACCCGGATGAGCACGTCGCGCAGTTCCGGCGGGGCCTGGTCGGGCAGTTCGGCCACGGCGGCGGAGGCGTCGGCCAGCCGCTTCTCGGCCATCGCCGAGTTGAGCACGGTCCGCAGCCGGGCCACGTCGTCGTCGGTGATGACGTCGCCGAGGTCGACCATGCGCTGGTCGACGCGGCCGGTGTTGGTGATCAGCACCAGCATCAGCCTCGCCGGGGTGATCGTGACCACCTCGACGTGCCGGACGGTGGACCGGGTCAGCGTCGGGTACTGGACGACGGCGACCTGCTGGGTGAGCTGCGCGAGCAGCCGCACGCTGCGGCGCATCACGTCGTCGAGGTCCAGAGCGCCGTCCAGGAAGTTGCGGATGGCGCGGCGTTCGGGACCGGTCAGCGGCTTGACCTCGTGCAACCGGTCGACGAACAACCGGTAGCCCTTGTCGGTGGGCACACGTCCGGCGCTGGTGTGCGGCTGGACGATGAAGCCGTCCTCCTCCAGCGCGGCCATGTCGTTGCGCACGGTGGCGCTGGACACACCGAGGTTGTGGCGGTCGACCAACGCCTTCGACCCGACCGGCTCCTTGGACGACACGAAGTCGGCCACGATCGCCCGCAGGACCTCGAAGCGGCGTTCATCCGCGTTCACCCGCGCACCTCCTCAACAGCCTGCCCAGCGGATTTCGCGGTAACACGGGCCCACACCAATCCGCGCACCCGAAGCTCGGGGCTCTGGGCGCCCACATCGAGTTTACGGTGTTCGTCCCCCAGAACCGAGAGCCGCAGCTCCCACCCGCACAAGCGCGCGGCAGCTCGTCAGGCCGCGAGCCAACCGCTACTGACTCAGCCGCGGAGTCGTCCAAGCGCGCAGCGTCCCCGCGATTTCCGGCACATCTAGCTCGCCGGAGGCGATGGCCACCACGAACTTCTCACCGTCATCAACCGTCGGAGCGGTCAAGAGGACTCCGTTGATCCAGTAGAAACCGAAGGTGCCGACCCACCCGAGCCGGTTGTTGCCGTCCACCAACGCGTCGTTGCGGACAAGCGAATGCAACAAGGCCGCTGCTTTGTCGTGCACCGTCGGATAGGCGTCCTTCCCGAAGACGGTTGCCTGTGCGCGTGCGAGCGCGCCCTGCAGCAAGCCCCAGTCTCTGACCTCCGGTTGATGCCCTAGAGCGCGCGTCGCGGCGAGGACCAGGTCATCGATGGAGGGAAACCTGGTCACCTACTGGCCCAACCTCTCGATCAGCTCTGCGTCTCGCTGAACCACGAAGTCGACAGCCTCCGCGAACGAGACCTCGCGCCGGGCCGTGTACTCACGAATGGCTTGGCGCGCAACGTCCTGCATCGACCGGTGCTCGTCCTCCGCCGCTTGACGAAGAGCCTCGGCTTCCTCGTCTGTCAACCGCAGTGTCATCGCCATAACCGCATGATACCGCGTGATACCGGGCGATGTCAGGCGAGGAGGTCTTGGACCACTGCGTCGGCGAGGAGGCGGCCGCGGTCGGTGAGGACGCAGCGGCCGTCGGCGAGGGCGCCGGGCTCCAGCAGGCCGTCGGCGACGGCCTGGTCGGCGGCGCGGCGGCCCGCGTCGTCGAGGGTCCGCACCGACAGGCCGCTGCGCACGCGGAGTTCGAGCATGACGCGCTCGATGCGCTGGTCCTCGGCGGTGAGCAGCTCGCGGGCCTGCGCCGGGGAGCCGCCCTCGGCGAGGGTGGCCGCGTAGCGGGCGGGGTGCTTGACGTTCCACCAGCGGACGCCGCCGACGTGGCTGTGCGCGCCCGGGCCCGCGCCCCACCAGTCGCCGCCCTGCCAGTAGCCGAGGTTGTGGCGGCACTCGGCGTCGGCGTCGCTCGCCCAGTTGGAGACCTCGTACCAGTGCAGACCGGCCTCGGCCAGCTTGGCGTCGATGAGCTCGTAGCGGTCGGCGAGGACGTCCTCGTCGGGCATCGGCAGTTCGCCGCGGCGGACCTTGCGGGCCATGGCCGTGCCGTCCTCCACGATCAGCGAGTACGCCGAGACGTGGTCCACGCCCGCTTCCAGCACCGCGTCCAGCGAGTCGCGCAGGTCCTGCTCGCGCTCCCCCGGCGTGCCGTAGATCAGGTCCAGGTTGACGTGCTCGAACCCGGCGGCGCGGGCCTCGCGGGCGGCGGCCACGGCACGCCCCGGCGTGTGGGTGCGCTCCAGCACGCGCAGCACGTGCTCGGCGGCCGACTGCATGCCGAGGGACACGCGCGTGAAACCGGATTTTCGAATCCGTTCGAAGAACTCCGGGGAGGTCGACTCCGGGTTGGACTCGGTGGTCACCTCGGCCCCGGCTGCCAGGCCGAATGTGTCCCGAATCGCATCGACGACCGCGCCGAGCCGTTCGGCCCCCAGCAACGAGGGCGTTCCGCCTCCCACGAAGACGGTCTCAGCGGCCGGCGCGGGTCCCGCGGAGAGGACCTTCGCGCCCAGTTCCAGCTCGGCTCGCAGGCCGTCCAGCCAGCTGCCGAAACTCGCCGAAGATCCCAGCTCATCGGCGGTGTAGGTGTTGAAGTCGCAGTACCCGCAGCGGGTGGCGCAGAACGGCACGTGGACGTAGACGCCGAAGGGGCGCGAACCCAGCCCGGTCAGGGCCGATTCGGGGAGGTTCCCGTCGGCCGGGGCCGGTTCGCCGGTAGGGGGTTGAGCAGGCACCCTTCCACTGTCTCACCATGCGGATGGGGTTGGTCCCGCCGGTTCACGCGTGGCACGCTGCGCGACGTGGGTGCGACTCTGCCAAAGCTTCTCCTGGTCGCCCGCAGGTACGTTGACCTGCGGCGGGTGGCCAGCGCGCTCTGCCTCGGCAAGGTCTGATCCCCCGCCGTCTTTTTGTCTTGTTCAGTCGGCGCCGGGCCTCCGAGGAGTGAGAGCCGTCACGCCGACGGTACTTCCACGCGGGGGCTTCGCGCCTGGAAGTCCCGGAGGTCGCGGACATGGCTCCCCCCACGGAATCGCCTGCTCGTCCTGCCCGCAAGCGCAAGACCCGCGGCGAGGGCCAGTGGGCGCTCGGTTACCGCGAACCGCTCAACGCCAACGAGCGCTCCAAGAAGGACGACAACCCGCTCAACGTGCGCGAGCGGATCGAGAACATCTACGCCCACCGGGGTTTCGACGCCATCGACCCGGGTGACCTGCGAGGCCGCTTCCGCTGGTGGGGCCTGTACACCCAGCGCGCGCCCGGCATCCCCGGGGCGCGCACCGGCACGATCGAGCCCGAAGACCTCGACGACCGCTACTTCATGATGCGGGTGCGCATCGACGGCGGTGCGCTGACCACCGAGCAGCTGCGGGTCATCGGCGAGGTGTCGCAGACCTACGCCCGCGACACCGCCGACATCACCGACCGGCAGAACGTCCAGCTGCACTGGGTGCGCGTCGAGGACGTGCCGACGATCTGGCAGAAGCTGGAGAGCGTCGGGCTGTCGACCACCGAAGCCTGCGGTGACTGCCCGCGCGTGGTGCTGGGTTCGCCGGTGGCCGGCATCGCCGCCGACGAGATCATCGACGCCACCCCGGCGATCGCCGAGATCACCGAGCGCTACATCGGCGACCGGTCGCTGTCGAACCTGCCGCGCAAGTTCAAGACCGCCATCTCGGGTTCGCCGCGCTGGGACACGGTCCCGGAGATCAACGACATCTCGCTGGTCGGGGTGGTCCACCCGGAGCACGGTCCGGGCTACGACCTGTGGGTCGGCGGCGGTCTGTCGACCAACCCGAAGCTGGCCGTGCGGCTGGGCGCCTGGGTTTCGCAGGAGGACGCCGCCGAGGTCTGGCACGGGGTCGTGCAGATCTTCCGCGACTACGGCTACCGCCGCCTGCGCAACCGGGCCCGCCTCAAGTACCTGGTCGCCGACTGGGGCGCGGAGAAGTTCCGCCAGGTGCTGGAGGACGAGTACCTGGGCCGCAAGCTGATCGACGGCCCCGCTCCGGAGACACCGTCCGGCCACCGCGACCACCTGGGCGTGCACCGGCAGGTCGACGGCAACCACTACGTGGGCGTCAAGAGCGCCGCGGGCCGGGTCAGCGGTTCGACGCTGATGGAGGTCGCCAAGGCCGCCGAGCGCGTCGGTTCCAAGCGGGTGCGCACCACCGTCGAGCAGAACCTGCTGGTGCTCGACGTGGCCGAGTCCGACGTGGACGGTCTGACCGCGGACCTGGCGAAGCTGGGCCTGCACGCCGACCCGTCGCCGTGGCGGCGCGGCGTGATGGCCTGCACCGGCATCGAGTTCTGCAAGCTCGCCATCGTCGAGACCAAGCAGCGGGCGATCGACCTGGTCTCCGAGCTGGAGAAGCGGCTCGCCGACGTGCAGGCCGGCGTCACCGACCCGGTGACGATCAACCTCAACGGCTGCCCGAACGCCTGCGCCCGCACCCAGGTCGCCGACATCGGTCTGAAGGGCCAGATGGTCCCGGACGCCGACGGCAACCAGGTCGAGGGCTTCCAGGTGCACCTGGGCGGTGGCCTGGCCATCGACACCGGGTTCGGCCGGAAGATCCGCGGCCACAAGGTCATCTCCTCCGAGGTCGGCCCCTACGTGGAACGGCTCGTGCGCAACTACCTCGACCAGCGCGACGAGGGCGAGCGGTTCGCGCAGTGGGTGGCCCGCGCCGAGGAAGACGACCTCAAATGAGCGAGCGGGCGGTGCCGCAGTGCTGCCCGTACTGCGGCGACGAGGACCTCACCCCGGAGGAAGAGCCCTCCGGGGCCTGGAAGTGCCATGCCTGCCGACGGGTCTTCACCGTCCGGCTGGTCGGGTTGGCGCTGGGAGGGAACGGAGACTGATGACCGCCGAAACCACCACACAGATCGGATCGCGACGCAGCGACGAGGAGCTCAAAGCGCTGGTCGACCAGGCCGCGCCGGAGCTGGCCGATGCCACCGCCGAGGAGGCGCTGCGCTGGGCCGCGGAGAACTTCGGCGACGGCAGGCTGATCGTGGCCTCCAACATGCAGGACGCGGTGCTGGTCGACCTGGCCGCCAAGGCCATGCCCGGCGTGGAGATCCTGTTCCTGGAGACCGGCTACCACTTCGCCGAGACCATCGGCACGCGTGACGCGGTCGAGCAGGTCTACGACGTGAAGATGGTCAACGCTCTCCCCGAGCAGACCGTCGCCGAGCAGGACCAGGCCGAGGGCCCGCGCCTGTACGAGCGCGACGCGCAGCGCTGCTGCTTCCTGCGCAAGGTCGTCCCGCTGCGCAACACGCTGTCCCGCTACGAGGCGTGGGTGACCGGCGTGCGCCGGGTGGAGGCGCCGACCCGCGCCAACACCCCGATCCTGACCTGGGACGACCGCAACGGGTTGGTGAAGGTCAACCCGCTGGCGGCGTGGTCCGACGAGGAGATGCAGCGCTACATCGATGACAACGGCGTGCTGGTCAACCCGCTGGTTCCCGCGGGGTATCCGTCCATCGGATGCCAGCCCTGCACCGCCAAGCCGCAGCCGGGCGCGGACCCGCGCAGCGGGCGCTGGGCGGGCAGCTCCAAGACCGAATGCGGATTGCACGGCTGAGTTCTCAGCGCACACGAGCACGACTTCGATCCGGGTGCGGGTGTCCCGGGAGACGACGGAGGGGAAATGACCACAGCAGACACCGAGGTGTCCGCGCCGCCGCAGGTGGACAACCTGGCCGCGCTGGAGTCCGAGGCGATCCACATCTTCCGCGAGGTGGCCGGTGAGTTCGACCGGCCGGTGATCCTGTTCTCCGGTGGCAAGGACTCCACGGTGCTGGTGCACCTGGCGATCAAGGCGTTCTGGCCCGCTCCGGTGCCGTTCTCGCTGCTGCACGTCGACACCGGGCACAACTTCCCGGAGGTGCTGGACTTCCGCGACGACATCGTCGAGAAGCACCAGCTGCGCCTGGTGGTGGCCAAGGTGCAGGACTACATCGACGACGGTCGGCTGGCCGAGCGCGCCGACGGCACCCGCAACCCGCTGCAGACCCAGCCGCTGCTCGACGCCATCGGCGACAACAAGTTCGACGCCGTCTTCGGCGGCGGTCGCCGCGACGAGGAGCGCGCCCGCGCCAAGGAGCGCATCTTCAGCCTGCGCAACGCCTTCGGGCAGTGGGACCCGCGCCGGCAGCGCCCGGAGCTGTGGAACCTCTACAACGGGCGGCACCGCCCGGGTGAGCACGTGCGCGTGTTCCCGCTGTCGAACTGGACCGAGCTGGACATCTGGCGCTACATCCAGCGGGAGAAGATCGAGCTGCCGGAGATCTACTACGCGCACCGCCGCGAGGTCTACCTGCGCGACGGCATGTGGCTGACCTCCGGCCCGTGGGGCGGTCCGCGGGACGGCGAGAACCCGGAGTCCAAGACGGTGCGCTACCGCACGGTCGGCGACGGGTCCTGCACCGGCGCGGTCGAGTCCGAGGCCTACACGGTGGACGACGTCATCGCCGAGGTCGCGGCCAGCCGGCTCACCGAGCGAGGCGCCACCCGCGCCGACGACCGCATCAGCGAAGCGGCCATGGAAGACCGCAAGCGCGAAGGCTACTTCTGACAAGAGGGGTCGCGTCCGGCGTGCTCAGCGGTGCCAAGCCGACCCGGCCCTCGAACCTTTCCCGACAGCAATGCCTTGACCACCAGGAGTGGGTTTCCAGATGACCGAGACCACGACGCGCACCGCACCGGACAGCGGCACCGAGGTGACGCTGCCGGTGCACACCGATCTGCTGCGGCTGGCCACCGCGGGCTCCGTCGACGACGGCAAGTCCACGCTGGTGGGTCGGCTGCTGCACGACACCAAGTCGGTGCTGGCCGACCAGCTCGACGCGGTGCACCGGGCCAGCGCGGACCGCGGCCTGGCCACCCCTGACCTGTCGCTGCTGGTCGACGGCCTGCGCGCGGAGCGCGAGCAGGGCATCACCATCGACGTGGCCTACCGCTACTTCGCCACGCCGAAGCGCACCTTCGTTCTGGCCGACACGCCCGGCCACGTGCAGTACACCCGCAACACCGTGACCGGCGCCTCGACCGCCCAGCTGGCGGTGCTGCTGGTCGACGCCCGCAACGGCGTCGTCGAGCAGACCCGGCGACACGCGGCGGTGCTGGCGCTGCTGGGCGTTCCGCAGCTGGTGCTGGCCGTGAACAAGATCGACATGGTGGACTTCGACGAGGCGACCTTCACCCGCATCGCCGAGGAGTTCGCCACCCACGCCAGGGCTCTCGGCTACGCCGACGACGCCGTGGTGACCATCCCGGTGTCGGCGCTGCTCGGCGACAACGTGGTGGAGCGCTCGGAGAACACGCCCTGGTACTCCGGCCCGTCGCTGCTGGAGCACCTGGAGAGCGTGCCGGTCGCGCCGGACCCGCACGACGTGCCGTTCCGGATGCCGGTGCAGTACGTGATCCGGCCGCGCACCGCAGAGCACCCGGACTACCGCGGCTACGCGGGCCAGGTCGGCGCCGGTGTGGTGCGGGCCGGGGACGACGTCGTCGTGCTGCCCGCCGGCGTGCGCACCAAGGTGTCCAAGGTGGACACCGCCGACGGCGAGCGCGCCGAGGCCGCGGCGGGTCACTCGGTGACGCTGCTGCTGGAGGACGACGTCGACATCTCGCGCGGTGACCTGATCGCCGCGGCGGAGACCGCTCCCCGGCTGACCGACGAGCTCGACGCCACCGTGTGCTGGCTGGCGGAGAAGACGCTGAACCCGGGCGCGAAGGTGCTCGTCAAGCACGGTGCCCGCACCGTGCAGGCGATGGTCACCGAGCTGTCGGCGCGCTTCGACGAGCAGCAGCTGACCAGCGTCGCCGCTCCGGACTCGTTGCAGCTCAACGAGATCGGCCGGGTGCAGCTGCGCACCGCCGAGCCGCTGCCGGTCGACGACTACGCCGACAGCCGCCGCAACGGCTCCTTCCTGGTCATCGACCCGGCCGACGGCACCACCCTGGCCGCGGGCCTGATCGGTGTGCCGCTGGCCCCGTTCGCCGAAGCGTCGCGATGACCACCGCGCCGCTGGTCGCCGTCGCGCACGGCAGCCGGGATCCGCGCTCCGCCGCGACGATCCACCGGCTGCTGGGCGTGGTGCGCGCGCTGCGGCCGGAGCTGGACGTGCGCGTGGCGTTCCTGGACCTGTCCCAGCCGCTGCTGGGCGACGTCCTGGACGCCGTGCGCGCCGACGGGCACCGGGAGGCCGTGGTCGTGCCGCTGCTGCTCGGCCACGCCTTCCACGCCCGCGTCGACGTGCCCGCCGCCGTCGCCGACGCGCAGCAGCGGCATCCGGACCTCCGGGTGCGCATCGGCGACGTGCTGGGCCCGGACCCGCGACTGGACGCCGCCGCGTGGCGCCGGCTGCTGGCGTCGGGTGCCGACCCCGACGATCCGGAGCTCGGCGTTCTGCTGGCGGGTGCGGGCTCGTCGCACGCACCGGCCAACCGCCTGGTCGCCGACGTCGCGGCCCGCTGGCAGTCCCGGACCTCCTGGGCCGGAACGGTCGCGACCTTCGCGGCCGCGGCGGCCCCGGACGTCCCGGCCGCCATCGAGCTGCTGCGAGCCCGGGGTGCGCGGCGGTTCGCGGTCGGGTCCTGGTTCCTGGCGCCCGGGCTGCTCCCGGACCGCATCGTCGAGCTGGCCCAGGCCCGTTCGGACGCTCCGCTGATCGCGGGTCCGATGGCCGATGATCCGGGCGTGGCCGATCTCGTCCTGCACCGCTACGACCTCGCCACCGTCGACGCGCCGCTGCCCGTCCTGGCGTGAGAGTGGGCGACTCGTCTCGCGCGCAACGGTTTGGCGAGAATTCGCCAAGTGGCTTCGCCCTCGCGCCCTCATCTGCATGATGTGATCTGTGCCGTTCACGCCAGGGTTGCGCGCGCAGGAGGTCGCTCCGCGATGACGTCGATCCCGCACCTGATCGCGCGGGTGCGCCCTGAGTTCGCGCGCAGCGAGCAGGACAAGTCCTGCCACTTCTTCCCGCTCCCGAGCGGTGGCCCGCTGCCCGAGACCCTGCGCGCCTACTGCGGTTTCAGCATCGCCCCCGGCCAGGCCGAAGCGCTGGACGGCCCCGCGGGGATGCCGTGCCTGGGCTGCTTGATGGCCGCGGCGCTGTCCGACTGAACGCCCGGCTCCGTCCGGGTGAACCATTGCCGTCCCGGCCCACGTGTGATCCACCGGACCGCACCGCTGAGTTTCACTCAGAGTTGTTCTCTCAAAGACTACGATTCATCCCATGAGGTCATGAGAGAGTGCACAACGGCGCTTGAACGGGGAACCGGCAGCTCACCGTGCATCGTTGACCCGTCAGGCCCACGCGATCGAGTGACCGTCGCTGTGGGGGCGATCAATGCAAGGCTGGACAGGGAGTCAGGGACAACAGGGCGAGATGAACACGCAGCAGCCGAGTCGACCGGTCATCACACCGGCTATGCGGGAACAGGCCAAGAAGCAGCCCAACACCTGGCTGTACGTGGTCGACCCGATCTTCACCGACCCCAACGCCGAAGTGCCGCCGTGGGGTTTCATCGGCGGCTACCGCGTCGACGAACAAGGTGAGATCACCGACGACTTCTCCCCCAACCCCAACTACCGGCCCTCGCCCGTGGCGCTGCGGCTGCCCGCGCCGACCAACGACGTCGAGCGCGCGCTGCAGCTGACCACCACCGGGTACGCGCAGGGCCACTCCCTGCTCGCCGCGATGCTCGACTCCGAGCTGATCCTGTTCGCCCAGCCGCAGGGCAGCGGGCTGTTCACGATGGAGCACGAGTCGGGCCGCCGTCAGCTGCAGGTGTTCACCTCCGACGGCTTCCTGCCGCCGAACTGGACGACCTGGCAGCGCATGACCGGACGGCAGCTGGCGACCAACCAGCTCTCCGGCATCGACCTGCAGATCAACCCCACCAGTCCGGTCAAGGCCCGGATGCCCGGTGAGGACCTGGTCAAGATCGCCGCGTCGGTCCCGCCGAAGCCGGTGGGCGTTCCGGTGTCGCCACCGGTGGGCACGCCGATGCCTCCTGTTCCCGCAGCCGGCCCGGTCTCGCCGCCCGCAGGCACTCCCATGGCACCGCCCGCGGGCGCACCGGTCTCGCCGCCCGCGGGCATGCCGGTGTCCAACGCGGCTCCCGCGGTTCCGGTCGGTCCCGCGACCCCGATCGTTCCGCAGCAGCCCGCGGCTCCGGCGGACCCGGCCGAGACCGAGTTCGGCCGCCGGTTCCTGGGCTCGATGCTGGCCGGGGCGATCGGTGACGCGCTGGGCGCGCCGGTGGAGTTCTACCCGATCGACCAGATCCGCAGCCGCTTCGGCGAGGACGGCGTCACCGAGTACGACCGCAGCGGCGAGCACCCGGGCGAGTTCACCGACGACACCCAGCTGACGCTGTTCACCCTCGAAGGGCTGATCCGCGCGCACAGCCTGGCCCGGAGCGGCGACTCCGCCGGTCCGCTGCCCGCCGTCCAGCTCGCCTACCAGCGCTGGCTGCACACCCAGGGCTACGCGTGGATGCGGTCGGCCGGGCCGTTCGCGGCCAAGCACCCCAAGGCCAACGGCTGGCTGATCGAGCAATCCGACCTGTTCGCCGTGCGCTCGCCGAACAGCGGTTCCATCAGCGCTCTCCGCGAGTTCGCCTCGGTGGGCGCGCCCGGCACGTTCGAGCGGCCGATCAACGACTCCGACGACTGCGGTGGCGTGGTCCGCGCCGCCCCGGTCGCGCTGTGGTCGGACGACCCGCGCTCGGTCTTCGAGCTCGCCGCCGCCACCGCCGCGCTGACCCACTCCCAGCCCAACGCCTACCTGCCCGCCGGTGTGCTGGCGGTGCTGGTGCACCGGCTGCTGCGCGAGGAATCGCTGCCCGCGGCGCTGAAGCAGGCCCGCGAGCTGCTGGCCGCCTACCGCGATCACGAGGACACGGACCGCGCGCTGCGGGCCGCCGAAGAGCTCGCCGAGAAGGGCAAACCCACTCCCGAGCAGCTCAAGGACGCCCTCGGCAGCGGCTGGGCCGGGCATGAGGCGCTGGCCATCGCGGTGTGCGCGGCGCTGTGCACCGACACCATCGCCGACGCCCTGATGCTGGCGATCAACCACTCCGGCGACAGCGATTCGACGGCCGCGATCTGCGGCAACATCGTCGGCGCCCGCAACGGCGCCGCCGCGCTGCCCGGCGTGTGGCTGCGCGACCTGCGGCAGCGCGAGGTCGTGGAGTCGCTGGCCAAGGACGGACTGCTGGAGTTCCGCGGCACCCCGCCCACCGGGGACGCGTGGGCCAAGCGCTACCCGGCCTCCGGCGACGTCTCCGACCTGGACTTCGCCTCATCGCTGCCCCGCGCGGAAACCCCGGCGGAAACCCCGGTGGAGACCGAGGAAGCGCCGGCGGAGACCGACGAGGCGGAGGACACCGCGCCCGAGGTGGAACCCGAGCCGGAGGTGGCCGCACCGCAGGTCGAATCCGTCGTCTCCCCACCGGAATCGGCCGCACCGCCACCGCCGTCCTCCCCGGAAGACCTGCGCACGCAGCGGATCCTCGGGATGCTGCTGGGCGCCGCCGCCGGCGACGCGCTCGGCTTCCCCATCGAGGCCGACTCGCTGGCCGAGATCCGCGCGAAGTACGGCGACTCCGGGCTCATCGACTACGTCGACGGACACCACCCGGCCGGGTCGATCAGCGACGAGATCCAGCTGACCGCGTTCACCGCCGAAGGCCTCATCCGCGCCTCGACCGCGCGCCGCCAGAACGGCTCGGCCGACCCGACGACCCACGTGCAGCAGGCGTACCAGCGCTGGCTGCACACCCAGGGCGTCGAGTGGGCCGAGGCCGGGGGCAGCACGGAGGCGCCGGACGGCTGGCTGGTCGACCAGCGCGAGCTGTTCGACCGCCGCGTCCGCGGCATGACCACCATGCAGGCGCTGCGCGGCTTCGCCGGCGGCAACGAGCCGGGGTCGCTGGACAAGCCGCCGAACGACGCGGCCGACTGGGGCGCGGTCATGCGCGCGGCTCCGGCGGCCCTGTGGTCGGACGACCCGTCCGAGGCGTTCCGCACCGGAGCCCGCACCGCTCTGCTCACCCACGGCCACGCCAGCGCCTACCTGCCCGCCGGGTCGCTCGCCCTGCTGGTGCACCAGCTGCTGGCCGATCGCTCGCTGCCGCAGGCGGTGGACCGCACGCTCCTCGAACTGTCCGAATGGGACGGTCACGAGGAGACGATCACCGCGCTGCGCAAGGCCGTCGAGCTGGCCGCGACCGGCACGCCCACGCCGGAGCAGATCGAGGAGGCCTTCGGCACCGCGCACTCCGGCGCCCAGGTGCTGGCCATAGCGGTGTGCGCGGCGCTGACCCACCCGGAGTCGTTCCCGGAGGCGCTGGTGCTGGCCGCCAACCACTCCGGCGCCAGCGACTCCACCGCGTCGATCTGCGGCGGCATCATGGGCGCGGCGCACACCGCGTCCGCGATCCCGCAGCACTGGCAGGACAAGCTGGAACTGCGCGAGACGCTGGAGTTCCTGGCCGCCGACGTGGACCTGGAGTTCGGCCCCACACCCCCGTCCGGTCAGCTGTGGGCGGCGCGCTACCCGGTTCCCGAGGAGCAGCCGACCGAGGCGGAGCCCGAGGAAGTGGCGGAGCCCGAGGAAGTGGCTGCGGCCGAGGAGGAGCCCGAACCGGAGGCGACCGAGCAGGAAGCCACCACGCCGGAACCCGAAGAGCCGGAAGCTGAAGAGGCGGAAGTAGCGACCGCCGCGGCCGAGGAAGCTCCCGCCGACAAGGACGACTCCGACGACGGGCTGTCCGACGAGGAACTGCGGTTGCTGCTGGCGTGGCGCAAGTTCCGCGACAACGACAACGACGACGGCAACGGCAACGCCGACCTCACCCAGGGCCTGCACAAGCTCCTGGCGGAGGCGTTCGGCGAGGAGCGCGCGGCGCAGCTCATCGGCGAGTCCGCAGCGGAGGACGCCGAGGTCGAGGCCGAGGACGAGGTCGAAGCCGTCGAGGAGGAGCAGGTCCGGCCCAGCCGCCGCGACCGGCTCGCCGGCTGCGTGCTCGGCAGCGCCGCGGGTGACGCGCTCGGCGCGCCCTGGATGTTCAGCGACCTGCTCACCACGCTGCGCGAGAACCCCGACGGGGTGCGCGCGCACGCCGAGCTGTTCGGCCGCCTCGGTGCCGCCACCGCCTACACGCAGCAGACCGCGTTCGTGCTGGCCGCGCTGAACGGCGAGAACCCGGACCGGCCGTCGCTGGTGCGGGCCTCGCTGCGGGACTGGGTGCGCACCCAGGGCGGCCGCCCGACGCCCGACGGCGGCGGCAAGCTCAGCGACGTGGAAACCCTTCGCGCGCAGCGGTTCCCGGACGAGGCGACGCTGACCGCGGTGGCCAGGTGGGGCGACCGGGGTGAGAACCCGACGCCGGGCAACCCGCCGAACGACGCCCGCAACGCCGCCGCGACCGTGCGCGGTGCCGTGGTCGGTTTCGAGGCCACCGACCCGGTCGAGGCGATCACGCTCGGCATCGGCATCGGCGTGCTCACCCACGGCCACCCGGACGGTTACCTGCCGGCAGCCGCGCTGGCGGGCCTGGTGTGCGGGCTGGACTGTGGCCGGACGCTGATCGAGGCCGTGCAGTCGGTGCTGGCCGAACTCGACCGGATGGAGGGCGCCGAGAACACCGCGCGCGGCCTGCGCGCCGCGGTGGAGATCGCCACCAGCGGTCCCGTGTCGCCGACGGTGCTGGAGTCGCTGGGCCTGGGCTGGCACGCACCGGAAGCCCTGGCCATCGCGGTCGCCGCAGCCCTGTCGCACCCGAACTCGGTGGCCGACGCGGTCTCGCTCGCGGCCACGCACGCGGGCAACAGCGCGGCGACGGCGGCGATCTGCGGCGCCCTGATGGGCACCGCGCGCGGCGTCGAGGAGCTGCCCGAGGAGTGGGTCGACGGGCTGGAGCTCCGGGAGGTCCTGGATCGGCTTCTGGCCGAGGTGGACGTCTCCGAAGTCGAGGAGCCCGAGCCGCAGCCCGCCGCCAACAGCGCGGGCTAAGCCGTAGTGGACGAACGCGGGCTGGACGAGGACGAACGCGCGCTGCTGGCCGCATGTCGGCGGGACCCGGTGGAACGCCGGCTGCTGACGGTCTGGCGGCGCTGGGAGAGCCACCCCGCGACCCGTCCGCTGTGGGCCGCTGAGCTGCAGCAGCGGATCGCGCCGGATTCGGGCGCGGCGTCCCCGGAGACCGGGCTGGCCGACCGCTCCGGTGTCCTGCCCGGTTCCTCGGCCCGCGTGCTGGGCATGCTGCTCGGCGGCGCGGTCGGCGAGTTCGCCGCGCTCGGCCGCGTCGGTCAGCGCACCGGTGCGCTGCTGTTCGTGCTGGAAGGGCTGATCCGCGCGCACACGCAGCTGCGCTCGACGGGTTCCGGCGAACCGACCGCGGCGGCGCTGGCGGCGTTGCGCCGCTGGCTGCACACCCGGGGTGTGCCGTGGCGGGACTGCGGCGGCGACTCACCCCGGCCGAGCGGTTTCCTGGTCGCCGAGCGGGATCTGCACGATCCGGCGACCGACGAGCCGACGCTGCTGACCTCGGCGGCGAAGGTCGTCGCCGGGCATCCGCAGGGCACCCGGCAGCAGCCCATCAACAGCTCGGACACGGCCACCGCCGTCCCGTTCGGGGCGCTGGCCGCGCTGTGGTCGGGCGATCCGGGCGCGGTGTTCGCGCTCGGCGGTGACCTGGCCGCGCTCACCCACGGGCACCCGCACGGGCACAGCCCGGCCAGCGTGCTGGGCACGACGACGCTGTGGCTGCTGCGCGGGCACGACCTGGAAACCTCGCTGCGCCAGGGCATTTCCGGATGGCAGTCGGGTCGCACCGCGCTGGGCGACGCGCTGCGGCTGGGCCTGCTCAGCCCGGCGGGCTTCCGGCCGGGACCGGCGCACCTGGGCGCGAACCGCAGCGGGCTCGGCGCGCTCGCGGTGGCCGCGCGGGTGGCGCTGGCCTGCGAGGACGACTTCGCCGCCGCCATCGCCTCTGCCGCCGAGCACGGCGGGGACACCGCGAGCACGGCGATGCTGTGCGGGCAGCTGCTCGGCGCATTGCGCGGACCCACCGCGATCCCCGCGGAACTGCTGGAGCACTTGCCGATCCTCGACGTGATCGAGCGCCTGGGCCGGGACGCCGCGACCGAGTTCGGCCCCGAGCCCGACGAGTCCGCCGCGTGGGAGAACCGCTACCCCGCCGACGATTCCACCCCGACGGCCACCACCGCGACAGCGGACTACCGGACCGGGCTGACCGGGGTGCCGCGACTGGCCGCCTCGCGGGACCGGTTCCTCGGCGCGGTGCTGGGCTGCGCGGTCGGCGAGGCGTTGGGAATGCCGGTGGCCTCCGACGGCTGGGACGAGATCCGCGCACGTCACGGCGCCGACGGGCTCACCGAGTACGTGCCCGCCGGGCACCCGTCCGGACGGCTCGGCAGCGACACCCAGCTGCTGCTGTTCTCGGTCGAGGGCGTGCTGCGGGCCAACGTCGCCCGCCGCGCGGGCGAGATCGACGACCCGATCCGGCACCTGCAGCACGCCTACCAGCGCTGGCTGCACACCCAGCACCTCAGCTGGCCGCGCGCGGCGGGCGATTTCCTCCGCGAGGCACCGGAACCCGACGGCTGGCTGGTCCAGCAGCGAGCGCTGTTCCAGACCCGCAACCCGGGGCGGACGATGATGCGCACGCTGATCGCCTTCGCCAAGGGCCAGCAGCCGATGGGCACCCCGGAGAAACCTGCCAGCGACTCGGCGGGCAGCGGCGCGATCATGCGCGCGGTCCCGGCGGCCCTGTGGTCCGACGACCCGTCGGAGGTGTTCGCGCTGGGCATGCGCAGCGCCGCGCTCACCCACGGCCACCCCACCGCCCTGCTCAGCGCGGGCGCGCTCGGGTTCATGACGTCCAAGCTGCTGATCGGCGAGCCGCTGGCCGAGGCGGTCACCGGCGCCCTGGCGGAACTCGCCCCGCACAGCGGCCACGAGGAGGTCACCCGCCGCCTCACCGCCGCCAAGGACCTCGCCGGTGGCGCCCGCCTGACACCGGACGAGCTGGAACGCGAGCTCGGCACGGCGGGCACGGCCGCCGAAGCGCTCGCCATCGGCACCTACGCGGCGCTGGCGGCCGACGGCGACTTCGACACCGCCCTGCCGATCGCCGCCAACCACTCCGGCAACAGCTCCACCACCACGGCCGTCGCCGGCGCCCTCACCGCGGCCACCACGGGCGCCGCGAAGATCCCCCAGCGTTGGACCGCGGAGCTCGAGCTCCACGACGTCATCAACCGGATCACCCAGGACGCCACCCAGGAGTTCGGCCCCCGCCCACCCACCTGGGACA
>NZ_SMKS01000085.1:0-22803 GCF_004348435.1 Saccharopolyspora terrae
TGAGAAGGTCGCGCGTCTGCACCTGGACGCTCTGGGTGTGAAGCTGACCAAGCTGACCAAGGAACAGGCCGCCTACATCGGCGTCGACGTCGAGGGCCCCTACAAGCCCGAGCACTACCGCTACTGAGCAACCAGCCGTGAGTCTCCCGGTCTCCCACCACTCCCGGGAGGCTCACGGCTGGCCGTGTCCCGCGCAGGCGTAGCGGTGGAAGGTCATGCCTCCGTCAAAACGCCTGTGCTCCAAGAGGTTCAGCGGCATCCGGGTCTTCGACGGGAAGATCCGGGTGCCGCCGCCCACCAGCACCGGCGCGGTGTAGATCTGCACCTCGTCCACCAGGCCCGCGTCCAGCGCCTGGCCGCCCAGCACCGCGCCACCGATCAGCAGGTCCTCCGCGCAGGTCTCCTTGAGGCGCCGGACCGAATCCGGGTCGAACTCCCGCATCAACCGGGTTCGCGTCGTCAAGACACCGGCCAGGGTGCGCGAGAAGACGACCTTCTCCGCCTTGCGCCACAGGTGCGCGAAGTCCTCCATCAGCGGTCCTTCGGCGGTGAAATCGCCTGTCTCCCAAGCGATCATCTCCTCGTACATGCGTCGCCCGTAGAGGTAGGTGCCCGCGTCGCGTTCCCGGTCGTTGATGAACGCGAACACCTCGTCGCTGGGAACGGCCCAGTCGTAGCGCCCCTCGGCGTCGTTCAGGTAGCCGTCGAGCGAACCGATCGCGGAGTAGATCAGCTTCGCCATGCGCACCTCCTCGTGCAGCCCGGTGGCCCATGGTGCCCGAAATCGGAGCCGATGTGCACCGACGCCCGAGTTGATCTATTCCAGCAGCAGGTCCTCGGGTTCCCGGCGACGTGTCTCCGGAGTGGGGGAGCCGTAGCCGAAGCGCAGCACCGCCTGCGGGTGCAGCGAACCGCCGAGCATCCGGCGCAGTTCTTCGCGGGTCTCCGCGACCTCCGGGACCTGAGAGAGCACCGAGGAGGACAAGCCGTGGGCGCACGCGGTCAGCAGCACCCGTTGCAGGGCCTGACCGGCCCGCACGTCGTCGGTGCGGCTGTCGTGCTGCGAGCACAGCACGGTCAGCAACGGCTCGCGCTCGAAGTCCTTGCCGGCAACCCGCGTGGGAGCCCGCCCGCCTGAGAAGTCCCGCACCACCCACAGGTCCTGGGGCTCCGGCAACGGACCGGAGGCTGCGGCCGGGACCCCCTCGCTGGCGTCGCGCTCCCGGCCCGTCCAGTGGTCCATCTCGGCGCGGAAGCGCTCGTCGTCCATCTGCGCGCGGTGCGCTCGGTGCACCAGTTCGGCGAAGGGGTCGAGCTCGGTCCTGGCGAGCACGTGCAGCCGGCCCTGCTCCCGCTGGGCTGCGGTGACCAGCGCGTGGCGGTCAGCGGTCGGGACGGGGGTCTCCTGGAACGGTCGGCGATTGTTGCGCCGCCGCGGAATCGCCTCGTACAGCGCGCGTTCGGCGGGGTTCTGGGTGGTGCGTCCGCCGCTGCGGACCTCGGCCAGCGCGGTCGGTGGTGCCAGCGGGGAAGGCGGGTCGATCACCGGGCGGACCCCGGAGTGTTCGAGCGCCAACCGCAGGTTCAGCAGAGCGGCGCCGCAGGCCAGGCGCAGCTCGCGGTGGTCGGGAGCTCGGCTAGTGCGCCGGACGTGCGGTGTGCGCGGTCGAGCGGCGCACGAGCAGCTCGCTGGGGAAGCAGTCCCTGCGGGTCGGCAAGTCGCGGTCGCCGATGCGCTCCAGCAGCCGCGCGACCGCCGCGCGCGCCATCTCCGCGATCGGCTGGCGGACCGTGGTGATGTCGTAGGAGTCCCAGGCGGTCAGCGCGATGTCGTCGTAGCCGATCACCCACACGTCCTCCGGGACCCGTCGGCCCAGCGACACCGCGCCGTCCACGGCTCCCAGCGCGGTCAGGTCGTTGGCGCAGAACACCGCCGTCGGCGGGTTGGTCCGGTCGAGCAGGTCGCGCATCGCCGAGCGGGCGACGTCGTGCGCGAAACCGCCTGGCGCGCTGAGGTCTTCGGACAGCGGGTGGCCGAGCTCGGCGAGGCGTTCGCGGAACCCGCGCTCTCGGTGCCGGGCGGTGCTCGGCAGTTCGGGTCCGCGCAGGAAGCCGATGCGGGTGTGACCGGTGGCCACCAGGTAGTCGGCGACCGCACGTCCGCCGGCGGCGTTGTCGGTGGTGACCTGGTCGCAGTCGAGCTCGTCGAGCCCGCGGTGCAGCAGCACGATCGGCTCGGCGCGAGCGACCGCGTCGCTCAGCTGCGGCGTCGCCTCGGTCACGGTGGTGAAGATCAGCCCGTCCACCGTTCCCTCGTCGAGGGATTCCAGCGCGCCCGAACCGTCCGGACCGTTCCACAGCACCATGCGCTGACCGGCCGCGTCGAGGGCCTCGGCGACGGCTTCCAGCAGCTGCGGGTAGAAGGGGTTGGTGATGTCGGCGACGACGACGCCGACCGTCGCGGTGCGGCGGGTGCGCATCGTGCGCGCGGCGGCGTGCGGCCGGTAGCCGGCCTCCCGCATCGCGGCCAGGACGCGTTCGCGGGTCTGCGGGGCGACCTTGCCGTTGTCCTGCAGGACGCGGGACACGGTCATCTGGGACACGCCTGCCAGCCGTGCCACGTCCCGGCTGGTGACCACCGGGCACCTCCTTCGCATTCTGCATCGAGGAAGCCCATCCTACGGGGTTTACGTAAACATCCGCGCGCTCTATGGTCTGTGTGTACGTAAACATCCTGGGAGGGATTCATGACGTTCGCGCTGAAGCGGGCCGAGCAGACCTCGGCCGCCACCACGACCTCGCTGCCCGACGTGCAGGAGAAGGTCGCCGCGATCATCGCCGACATCCGCGCGCGCGGTGACGAGGCCGTGCGGGAGCACTCGGCCCGCTTCGACAAGTGGGAGCCGGAGGCGTTCCGGCTCTCCCGCGCGCAGATCAGCGAGATCATGGCCAGGGTGCCCGAGCAGGTGATCGCCGACATCGAGTTCGTCCAGGAGCAGGTGCGCGGTTTCGCCGAGAAGCAGCTGGAATCGATGCGGGAGATCGAGGTCGAGACGCTGCCGGGCGTGCACCTGGGGCACAAGCACATCCCGGTCGCGGCCGCCGGCGCCTACGTGCCGGGCGGGCGCTACCCGCTGCTGGCCTCGGCGCACATGACGATCCTGACCGCCAAGGCGGCCGGGGTGCCGCGGGTCATCGCCTGCACGCCGCCGATCCGCGGCGAGGTTCCCGACGCGACGGTCGCCGCGATGCACCTGGCCGGTGCCGACGAGATCTACCTGCTCGGCGGGGTGCAGGCCGTGGTCAGCATGGCGCTGGGAACCGAGACCATCGAGCCGGTCGACATGCTCGCCGGACCGGGCAACGCCTTCGTCGCCGAGGCCAAGCGGCAGCTCTACGGCGAGATCGGCATCGACCTGTTCGCCGGCCCGACGGAGGTGCTCGTCGTCGCCGACGACAGCGCCGACCCGTTCGTCGTCGCCGTCGACCTGCTCAGCCAGGCCGAGCACGGACCCGACTCGCCCGCGGTGCTCATCACCACCTCGGAATCGCTGGGGCGCGAGGTCATCGAGCACATCGACGCGCTGCTGCCGGAGATGCCCACCCGCGACAACGCCGAACCGGCCTGGCGCGACCACGGCGAGGTGCGCGTCGTCGCCGACCTCGACGAGGCCTACCGGTTGGCCGACACCTACGCCAGCGAGCACGTGCAGATCCTCACCGAACAGCCCCGCGAAGCCCTGGAGAAGATGCGCAACTACGGCGCGCTGTTCCTGGGGGAGGGGACCTGCGTGTCCTACGGCGACAAGGTGATCGGCACCAACCACGTGCTCCCGACGCGAGGCGCCGCCCGCTACACCGGTGGTCTGTGGGTCGGCAAGTACCTCAAGACCGTCACCTACCAGGAGGTCACCGACCCGGCGGCCAGCGCGCACCTCGGCGAGGTCTGCGGCCGGGCGGCGCGGGTCGAGCTCTTCGAGGGCCACGCCCGGTCCGGAGACGTCCGAGCCGCCAAGCACGGAACGGCCGACCTCCCCTGGGCTCCGAACGCCCTGGCCCGTCCCTGAACGCGAAACCGAAAGGCACACCGACGATGTCGGTCAACGCAACGACGCGTGCCCCGAGCCGGTCCGCGTCGCGCACGCTCGTCTCCAGCACCATCGGCAGCATCATCGAGTGGTACGACTTCACCATCTACGGCACCGCTGCCGCGCTGATCTTCAACCGGCTCTTCTTCACCGAGCTCTCCCCGGCGGCCGGGACGCTGGCGGCCTTCGGCACCTTCGCCGCGGGTTTCATCGCCCGGCCCCTGGGCGGCTTCGTCGCGGGCCACTACGGCGACAAGCTCGGCCGCAAGGCGACGCTGGTGATGACGCTGACGCTCATGGGCGGTGCCACGACCCTCATCGGTCTGCTGCCCACCTACCAGCAGATCGGCCTCGCGGCGCCCGCTCTGCTGGTGCTGCTGCGGCTGGTGCAGGGGTTCGCCGTCGGTGGTGAGTGGGGCGGCGCGGTGCTGATGGCCGTCGAGCACGCCCCGGACGGTCGCCGCGGCGCCTACGGCGCCTGGCCGCAGACCGGCGTCTCGGCCGGTCTCCTGCTGGGCACCGGAGCGTTCAGCATCGTCTCGATGCTGCCCGAGCAGCAGCTGACCGCGTGGGGATGGCGGATCCCGTTCCTGCTGAGCGTCGTGCTGGCGGTGGTCGGGCTCTACATCCGGTTCCGCATCAGCGAACCCGAGTCCTTCACCGAGAGCCGTCCCGCGAAGCGGCCGCTGGTGGAGGTGCTGCGCACCCATCCCCGCGAGATCCTGATCGCGGTGGGCGTGCGCTTCGCCGAAGGCGGCAACTACTACGTGTTCACGGTGTTCATCCTGACCTACATCACCGAGCACCTGGGGTTGCCCAAGCAGGCGGGCCTGACCGGGGTGATGCTGGCCGCGGCGATCAACATCGTCGCCCTGCCGCTGTGGGGCGCGCTGTCGGACCGGATCGGGCGCAAGCCGGTGTTCATCGCCGGAGCGGTGTTCATGGCGCTGTACGCGTGGCCGTTCTTCTGGCTGGTCGACACCCGCTCGCCGGTGCTGATCGCGGTGGCCCTGGTGATCGCCCTGGCCGTTCCGCACGCTGCGGTGTTCGCCCCGATCGCGGCGTTCTACGTCGAGCTGTTCGAACCGCAGCTCCGCTACAGCGGGCTGTCGATCGGCTACCAGATGGGCAGCGTCCTGCTGGGCGGCTTCACGCCGCTGCTGGCCACCAGCCTCATCCTCTGGTCCGGCGGGCAGTCCTGGAGCGTGGCCGTCCTGGTCGCGGCCGGGGCGCTCATCGCGGCGGTCGCGATGAGAACGGCTCCGGAGACCCACCGGAAGTCCCTCACCGAAGCGGCTTCCTGACCAGACCGGTCCCGAGGGTGGCGTTCGGCGAGCGCCCCCTCGGGATCGGGTGTCTCTAGCGGCTGAAGACGCCGATTCCGTTGGGCACCTGGCGTTGTTCGCCGTCGGACGGCGCGTTCCTGACGGTGGCGTGCGGGGTGTCGGGCGTTCTGACGGCCATGGTGGTGGATCCGCCGCCGTCGAGGTTCACCGCGTCGGCGGCGCCCAAGGAGGCCATGAGGTCGGCGGTCTCCCGGAGGTTGAGGCCGGTGCTGACGGGGGAGCGGCCGTCGGCCCCGCCAGTCGTGAGATGCGAGCCCGGCGGTCGATCCCCAGCGCGAAGACGTCCTCGTTGGAGGCACCTTCCGGCAGTGCGGGGCCGAACCGCTGACCGTGCGGGACCGCTCCCTTCAGCGCGTCACCCCCGCGGATCTCGGGGCCCACCGACGCACTCGTCGGCACCACCCCGGGGTGCTCCCCGCTGATGTTGAAGAAGTCGCCGTTGATCCCCGCCACGGCGCCGGCGCCGTTGGCCTGATCGGCGATCTCGTCCTTCGCCGACACCGAACCCGGTTGCAGCAGGCCGAGATCCGCCCTGGGATCGGTCAGATCCACCGTCACCAGCTGCCCCAGCACGGGACTGTGCGAAGTGGACAGTGCCAGCGGCCGGTAGCTCACCCCGGGCCCGACAGCGATGTCTCCGTCCTGCGCGGTGGCCGCGGGCACCGGCGAGACGAGCACCGCCAACCCGCACACGACCCCAGCGCCCGAAGGCGCGCCGACCGATTCGCCACCATCCGACTCCTTCCACCGGTGATCGCGATCACCACATCAGTCGGCGGGCGACGGATGGCGCGGTTGGAAAGAAATGGACGAGGGCCCGTTGCAGTCCGGGTCGCGCGGTTACCTCGGTCGGCTCAACGGGAATGGGCTGGCTCGGGCCTTGATCTGGCGGACGGGTTTGGGCAAGCTTGAGCCCGCACAACGGGCGGTCGGGGGCCTGGCGGGACACGCCGGGTATGCGTCCGAGAGGAATGATGCGGACGCCCTGTGGAGGCCGGAGAAATGCTCACCCCTGATGACGTGCGGAATGTCGTCTTCGGCCGGGCTTGGCGCAAAGAACGCGGATACGACGAGGCCGAGGTGGACCACTTCCTCGGACGGGTCGAGGCGACGCTGCGCGGCAAGCAGCTGGTGAGCGCTCGTGACGTGCTGACCGCCAAGTTCAGCCCGCGCCGGCGCGGCGGTCGCGCCTACAAGAAGGCCCAGGTCGACGAGTTCCTGGACAAGGTCGCGCTGACGCTGATGAAGCTCGAAGTGCGCGCCGACGAACGTCGCAAGTCCCGCCCGGCGGAGGAAGCCGAACCCGCGCGCAAGCCGGCCGAGCGCCGCGAGAAACCCGCTGAAGAGCGGTTGCCGAAGCGCCCCGCGCGCGAACCGGCCCCGGTCGTCGAGGCCGCTCCTGCGGCGACGCCGTCCGAGCAGTTCCGCGGTCTGCAGCCGGCGACCTCGCAGAGCTCCGCGCTGGACAAGGCCGAGGTCGACGCGTTCATGGACCGGGTCCAGGCGACCCTGCGGGGCATCGACCACCTCACGCCCAACGACGTGCTCAACGCCCAGTTCAACCCGCCCGCTCCGGGGATGCCGGGCTACGACGAGGCGGGCGTGCTCGCGTTCCTGGTGATGGTGTCCTCCAGCATCCGCAACATCAACCGCAACACCGGCACCCACATGCGCCCGGTGACGGCCACGGGCACGAACATGCACCCGGTGACGGCGACGGGGACGAACATGCGGCCGGTGACCGCGACCGGCACCACCATGCGGCCGGTCACGACCACGGGAACGAACATGCGGCCGGTGAGCACCGGGACGAACCTGCCGCCGGCGACCGGCACGGGCACGAACCTGCCCCCGATCGCCGCCCAGACCGGTGCCTTCCCCGCGCACGTCGGGGACAACCGGCCCTCCCGGCAGCGGATGATCCCAGGACGCCGCCGTCCGCCGAGGCGCTGAAACCACCGATGCGTGACCTCTCGGTCCGGTAGCGTTATCGACCGTGAACGGCGATCGCGCGAAGAAGCTGCGGCGGCACTGGGACAAGTCCGCGCCCTCTTACGACGGCGTCATGGCCCGCTTCGACCGCTACCTGGCGGGCGACAGCAGGCAGTGGGTCTGCTCCCGGGTTCGCGGTGAGGTGCTGGAAGTCGCCATCGGGACCGGTCTGAACCTGCCGCTGTACCCGGCGGGCACGCACCTGACCGGGATCGAGTGGAGCCCCGCGATGCTGCGGCTGGCTCGGCAGCGCCGCGACGCGCTCGGCCTCGACGTCGAACTGCGGGAGGGCGACGCGCGCACGTTGCAGTTCCCCGACGGCGCGTTCGACACCGTGGTGTGCACCTTCTCGCTGTGCGCCATCCCCGACCACGAGCAGGCGATCGCCGAGATGCACCGGGTCTTGCGCCCGGGCGGCCGGCTGCTGCTGGCCGATCACGTGGTGAGCACCGCGTGGCCGGTCCGGCTTCTCCAGCGCGCCGCCGAGATCGTGACGGTGCCGACGGGCGGCGAGCACTTCCGCCGCCGCCCCTCGCAGCACCTGCGCGCCGCGGGCTTCGAGGTGCAGGAGGCCGAGCGGTTCAAGCTCGGGATCATCGAGCGCCTCGTCGCGGCCAAGCGCGCCTAGTCAGCTCGACGCGATCGCCTTGATCACCGCGTCCTGGAAAGCGGGCAGATCATCCGGGTTGCGGCTGGTCACCAGATTGCCGTCGACGACGACCTGCTGGTCGGTGACGTCGCCTCCCGCGTTGCGGATGTCGGTGCGGATGCTGGGGAACGACGTCAGCTGCCGTCCCTTCACCACATCGGCCTCGACCAGCGTCCACGGGCCGTGGCAGATGGCGCCCACGGGTTTGCCCGCGTTGACGAAGTCGCGCACGAACGACACCGCGGTCCCGTCGCGGCGCAGCTGATCGGGGTTGATGGTGCCGCCCGGCAGCACGAGCGCGTCGTAGTCGGTCACCGAGACCCGGGCGACCTCGCGGTCGACCGGGAAGCGGTCGCCCTTGTCGATGTCGCCGTTCATCGCCTGGATCTCCCCGGCGTGCGGCGACACCACTTCGACCTGCCCGCCCGCGCGTTCGATCGCCTCGCGCGGGCCTTCCAGCTCGACCTGCTCCACGCCGTCGGTGGCCAGGATGGCGACCTTGCGGCCGCTGAGTTCGTCAGCCATGGTTGAACCTCCGTTCACGGGTACCGCTCCGTGAGGTACCCGCGACCGGAGGTGTCCCAAACGCGTCCACTGAGGACGGCGTCAGTCGGCGATCTCGGCCTTCCACGCCGCCTTCTGCTCGTCGGTGGCGAAGCAGGCGTCGAACGAGTTGCGCGCCAGCGTCTTCAGCTGCTCGTCGGTGAGACCCAGTTCGCTGCGCAGGGCTGCGAAGTTGTCGTCGACGTAGCCGCCGAAGTACGCCGGGTCGTCGCTGTTGACGCAGGCCAGCAGACCTGCTTCCAGCATCGCCGGCAGCACGTGGTCGGAGAGCTTGTCGACGGTCCGCAGGGCCACATTGGACAGCGGGCAGACCGTCAGCGGGATCTGCTCGTCGCGCAGCCGCGCCACCAGCTCCGGGTCCTCCATCGCGCGGATGCCGTGGTCGATCCGCTCGACGCCGAGGACGTCCAGGGCGTCGCGCACGTAGTCCGGTCCGCCCTCCTCGCCCGCGTGGGCGACGCGGTGCAGGCCCTCGGCCGCCGCGCGCTGGTAGACCTCGGCGAACGGTGCCGGCGGGTGCCCGACCTCGGCGGAGTCCAGGCCCACGCCGATGAAGCGCTCCCGGTAGGGCAGCGCCAGCCGCAGCGTCTCGGCCGCCGCCTCGGGTCCCAGGTCGCGCAGGAAGCACAGGATGAGGTCGGTGGACACCGGGGAGTCGCGCAGCGCTCCGGTGATGCCCTCGAACACCGCGCCGATCGGCACGTCGTTGCTCAGGTGCACCTGCGGGTCGAAGAAGATCTCCGCCCGCCGCACCCCGGCGCGGTCAGCGCGCGCCAGGTAGGCGCTGGTCAGGTCGTAGAAGTCCTGGTCGGTGCGCAGCACCGGCAGGTTCGCGTAGTACAGGTCCAGGAACGACTGCAGATCGCTGAAGTCGTACTTCGCCCGGAGCTCGTCGAGATCGCTGGTCGGCAGCGCGAGCCCGTTGCGCTGGGCCAGCTCGACCAGCATCTCCGGTTCGAGCGTCCCCTCGATGTGAATGTGCAGTTCCGCAGTCGGCAACATGTGAATTCCTCCCCGGAACAAACCTACCGGGGCTCGTCGGCGCCGAGCGGTGCGGCCGGGGGAGCGGGTTCGCCGACGATCTCGGTGCAGGTCAGCCCGTCGGAGGCGGCCGGGGTTCCGGTGATCTCGCGCGCCTCGTGCTGGCCGAGGGCGCTGCAGGGCACGAACCGGCCGTCCACCAGCAGCGGGCGGCGGATCTCGCCGAGCGCGCCGTAGGCCAGCACGTTCGCGGCGGGACCGGTGTCGAGCTCGACGTGCTCGGGTCCGTGCAACCGCACCAGCCGGTAGCGCTCGCCGCGGCCCTCGCACTCGTCGAGGACGCGCCGCTGCTCAGCGGTGGCCAGCCACACCGCGTGGTGCTCGACGACGCCGGGAGCCGAGACGAGCACGGCCGGCCGCTGACCGTCGCGAGCGCGCACCCCGGAGGCCCACACCGCGGACAGGCCCGTGCAGGTGGCGCGCAGCACCACCACAGGGCCGCGGAGACCGAGCTCGGAACGCAGCCAGGTGATCTTGCTCGGGCAGGCGTTGGAGCCGTAGGCCAGCACCGGCCACCGGGCCGACAGCGGCTCGGCACCCGCACCGGTCAGGAACTCGTCGAGGCAGCCCGTGCCCACGCGCCAGCCCGAGGGCAGCGAGGAGTCAGGCGTCAGGCGCCACCCGGTTCCATCGAGGTGCAGGTAGGAGTGGGCGGGACGCGCACCGGGGTAGGGATCGGCGGGGAACTCCTCGTCGCGGAACGTCGCTGCGCCCAAGGTGTTGACCACGGTCACCGCTCCAACATGCCCACCGCGGACGGGTCCGCGCAAGCTGATCGAACATCTAGGGTGCCGGGCACGTCGCCGTTCGTCGAGGAGGACGAAGATGGTCGAGACAGTGCGCGGACAGGTTCCGGTCGATCAACTGGGCACGGTGCTCATGCACGAGCACGTCTTCGTGCTCAACGAGGAGATCCGCCGCAACTACCCCGAGCTCTGGGACGAGGAGGAGCGGGTCGCCGACGCGATCGAGCGCCTGCGCGAGCTGGCCTCGCGCGGTGTCGACACCATCGTCGACCCGACGGTGATCGGGCTCGGGCGCGACGTCGAGCGCGTCGCGCGCATCAACGCCGAGGTCGACCTCAACATCATCACCGCCACCGGCCTCTACACCTACGACTCGGTGCCGTTCTTCTTCCGCCTGCACGGTCCCGGAACCGTGCTGGGCGGTGATGAGGTGATGGTGCGGATGTTCGTCAAGGACATCACCGAGGGCATCGCGGGCACCGGCATCAAGGCCGCGTTCCTCAAGTGCGCCATCGAGGAGGAGCTCACCCCGGGCGTGGAGCGCGTGCTCAACGCCGTCGCCGAGGCCCACCTGCAGACCGGTGCGCCGATCACCGTGCACACCAGCCCCGGCCACCGCACCGGCCTCGTCGCCCAGGAGGTGTTGCGGCGCAGCGGAGTCGACCTCGGCCGGGTCGTGATCGGGCACAGCGGCGACACCACCGACACCGACTACCTGCGGGAGCTCATCGACAACGGTTCCTACATCGGTATGGACCGGTTCGGGCTGGACGCCCTGCTGCCCACCGACGAGCGGGTGGCCACCATCGCCGAGCTCGCGGGCGGCGGATTGGCTGATCGGATGGTGCTGGCCCACGACGCCTCCTGCCACAACTCCTGGTTCCCGACGGGCGTGATCGAGCAGGCCCTGCCGCACTGGCACTACACGCACATCCACGACGTGGTGCTCCCGGCGCTGCGCGAAGCAGGCGTCACCGAGGAGCAGCTGACGACGATGCTGGTGGACAACCCGCGCCGCTACTTCAGCTGAGCCCGCAGGCGTTTGCAAAACTGCATGCCCTGACTTAGTTTCGGATCGAACTAGTTCCGCAAGGGGGGCAGATGAGCAGTCGCAGTGACCTGCCTGCGCACCGGAGGGCCGCGATCGCCGGTCTCGGCATGACCGAGATGGGCAAGGTCTACGGCCGCACCGCGCAGCAGTTCGCCGCCGAGGCGGTTCGCCGGGCCGTGGCCGATGCGGGGCTGCGGCTCGGCGACGTCGACGGCTTGCTGGTCTCGGCGGGCCTGGCGGGCGGTGTCGACCTGAGCCTGCAGGACGACCTGGGGCTGGAGGACCTGCGGCTGCTCAGCCAGATGCAGTCGTTCGGCTCCACCGCCGGCGCGATGGTCCAGCACGCGGCGATGGCCGTCGAGGCGGGCATGGCCGACACCGTGGTCTGCGTGTTCGCCGACGCCCCGCTGCGCGAGGGTGCCTCGACCGGAGCGGCGTACGCGGCCGACCGGTATTCGCCGACGGGCTGGGGCGGGATGGTCGCCAGCAGCGGGTTCACCGGCCCCAACTCGTTCTACGCGCTGGCGGCTCGACGGCACATGCAGGCCTACGGGACCACCAGCAAGCAGCTCGGCGAGATCGCCGTGGCGCAGCGCAAGTGGGCCGCGATGAACCCGCTGGCCCGGTTCCGCGAGCCGATGGGCATCGCCGACCACCAGGAGTCCAGGCTGGTCGCCGAACCCTTCCACCTGCTGGACTGCTGCCTGGTGTCCAACGGCGGCATCGCCGTCGTCGTCACCCGCGGCGACCGCGCCGCCTCGCTGGCACAGCCACCGGTGTCGGTGCTGGGCTGGGCGCAGGCCCACCCCGGCGGCTCGCTGCGCCGCGACGACGACCTGGGACTGGTCAGCGGCGCGGCCCAGGCCGGCCCGCAGGCGCTGCGGATGGCCGGGGTGTCGCTGGCCGACATCGACATCGCCCAGCTCTACGACTGCTACACCTTCACGGTGCTGCTGACCCTGGAGGACTACGGCTTCTGCGCCAAGGGCGAGGGCGGCGAGTTCGTCTCGACCCCCGGCGTGCTCGGTCCCGGCGGATCGCTGCCGGTCAACACCGGCGGCGGGCAGCTGTCCTCCTACTACATGTGGGGCATGACGCCGCTGTCGGAGGCGATCATCCAGGCCCGCGGTCAGGCGGGCGCCCGCCAGGTCCCCGATCACGAGCTGGTGCTGGTGTCGGGCAACGGCGGCATCTTCTCCCACCACAGCACCCTGGTGCTGTCCGCCTGAAAGAGGTTCCATGGCCCTCGTCCCGGTCGCCAGAGACCACGCCAGCGCGGAGTTCTTCGACGGAACCCGCCTCGGCGAACTCCGCCTTCCCCGCCGCCGCGACACCGGCGAGTACCTGAGCCCGCACACCCCGATCGCCCCGGACGACGACGTCGAGCAGGTCGCCGCGAGCGGAACCGGCCGGGTGGTGTCCTGGAGCGCGGTGCACCACAAGCTCCCCGACGGCGGCACGTTCCGGCTCGTCGTCGGCATCGTCGAGCTCGACGAGGGCCCCTGGTGGTGGACCCGGCTGGCCGAGGTCGACCCGGACGCCGACCTCAGCGACCTCCGGGTCCGGGTCGCCTTCGAACCCTCGGGCCCGGAACCGGAGCACGAGATCATCCCGTACTTCCGCCCGGAGTGAGGCCGCGGACGCAGGTGAGCGCACGAGGCCGAAGCCGCCGCGACGCCTCGACGTCCACAATGGACTCGTCCGGCCCGATCGCGGGTCGTCGCGCGCGGGTGACTACCGTGCGGAGGTAGGAGTGCTGGGGAGGCGCGTTGTGATCGGGATCGAGGACGTCGAAGCCGCTGCGGAGGCCATCGAAGGGCACGTGGTGCGCACGCCGACGGTGACCAGTCCGGGGCTATCGGAACTGCTCGGCGCACCGGTGACCGCGAAGCTGGAGCTGTTGCAGCGCACCGGGTCGTTCAAGGCTCGCGGCGCGGTGGCCAAGCTGCTGTCGCTGACCGAGGCCGAGCGCGCGGCCGGTGTGGTCGCGGTCAGCGGCGGCAACCACGGCATCGGCCTGGCGGTGATGGCCGGTGCCCTGCACGTCAAGGCGACCGTCGTGATGCCGCGCTCCGCGCCGGAGCGGGCCGTGGAGGTGGCCGAGTCCGCCGGGGCGACGGTCCGCCTGGCCGACGACATGGCCGGGGCGTTCGCGCTCACCGACCAGCTCCGGGCCGAGGGCAGCACCCTGGTGCACCCCTTCGACGACCCCGCGGTGATCGCTGCGCAGGGCACGGTCGGGCTCGAATTCGCCGAGGACGCGGGCGAACTCACCGATGTGCTGGTCAGCATCGGGGGTGGCGGTCTCATCTCGGGCGTGGCCACCGCGCTGCGCGCGAAGCGCCCCGGCGTGCGGATCTGGGGCGTGGAAACCGAGGGGGCCGAGGCGATGTCGGCGGCGCTGGCGGCGGGCGGCCCGGTGGCCGTCGAGCTGTCCTCGATCGTGTCGACCCTGAGCGCCCCGGCCGTCTCCGAACTGACCTACCAGCACGTTCGCGAGATGGTCGAAGACGTGCTGGTGGTGCCCGATTCCGAAGCGGTGCAGGGCGTTCTGGACCTCGCCGGGCACGCGAAGCTGTGGGCCGAACCGGCCGCCGGCTGCCTGCTCCCGGCGGCCCGCCGGATCATCGCCGAGCGAGAGGACGTCAAGCTCGGACTCGTCGTCTGCGGCGGCAACGCCACCCCGGCCGACGTCATGGCCTGGGCCGACCGCCCCCGGGGCTGAACGCGCGGCGCCCAGCCCCGGGGGCGGTCACTCCGAGCGGTGGATCACGCGCGCCGAGGTCTGGTCGCGCGCCAGCAGCAGGATCTGGTCGACGTTGACGTGCGGGGGACGGGTCGCCACCCACGAGACGGTCTCGGCGACGTCCTCCGCGGTGAGCGGGTTGGTGCCCTGGTAGACGGCGTCGGCCTTCTCCTGGTCGCCGCGGAAGCGGACCAGGCTGAAGTCCGTCTGGACCAGGCCGGGGTCGATCTCGCACACCCGGACCGGCTGGCCGAACATCTCCAGCCGCAGCACGCGCGTCAGCGCCGCGACCGCGTGCTTGGCCGCGTTGTAGCCGCCGCCGGTGGCGTAGGGCTCGCGGCCCGCGACCGATCCGATGTTGATGACCTGCCCATCACCGGACTCCAGCAGCTTCGGCAGCAGCGCGCGGGTCACCCGCAGGGTGCCCATCACGTTGGTCTCGTACATCCACTGCCAGTCCTCGTCCTTGGCGTCCAGGATGGTCTCGGAGCCGACCGCGCCGCCCGCGTTGTTCACCAGCAGGTCGCAACGCTCGACGGCGTCGGTGAACGCGTCCACCGAGGACTGGTCGGTGACGTCGAGCTCCAGCGCCCGGCCGCCGATGGAGTCGGCGATCTCCTGCAACCGGTCCAGCCGGCGCGCACCGAGCACCACCTCGAAGCCCGCCTCGGCCAGGGCCTTGGCGCTGGCGGCGCCGATCCCGCTGCTCGCCCCGGTGACCACCGCTACCGGCGTTGGCTTGCCCATCGATACTCCTCCTCGAACCTCAGCCGTCAGCGCTCAACCTAACTCGGCGAGGAAGATCGGGTGAGCGCGCAGGTGGGAGATCACGACCCCTGGCCGTCGGGATCCTGCTTCGGGCGGGCGCGGAGGTGGGCTCGTTCGCCCTGCTTGCCGAACAGGCTCAAGAACTCCACGGCCTGGTCGTCGGCGGCGCCGAACCAGTGCGGGACCCGGGTGTCGAACTCGGCGGCCTCGCCGGGGGAGAGCACCAGGTCGTGCTCGCCGAGCACCATGCGCAGACGGCCGTTGAGGACGTAGAGCCACTCGTAGCCCTCGTGGGTCTGCGGATCGGGCTCGTTGCGGCCGCTCCCCGCCGGGAGGATCAGCTTGTACGCCTGGATGCCGCCCGCGCGCCGGGTGAGCGGCAGCATCGTCAGGCCGCCCCGCTCGACCGGCCGCATGTGCACCCGCGGGTCGCCGGTGGGCGGGGCGTCGACGAGCTCGTCGAGCGTGACCCCGTGCGCCTTGGCCAGCGGCAGCAGCAGTTCGAGGGTCGGTTTGCGCGAGCCGGACTCCAGCCTCGACAGGGTGCTCACCGAGATCCCGGTGGCGTTCGAGAGGTCCGCGAGGGTCGTTTCCCGCTGCCGTCTCAGCGCCCGCAACCTCGGCCCGACGGCGTCCAGCGCTTGCCCGAATTCCGCGTCCACCCACCCACCTTGCCACCGCGGCAACCGGGATTGCCACCGGCCTCACCCGGGCGCACGAGCGCTCAGCCGTTGTTCCGGTAGATCTCGTCGTAGCGGGAGGCGCGCTTCGCGCGGGCTTCGGCGTGGGCGGCTTCGCGCGTCGCCCGGCCGGTGCCGATGGGGAAGCCGTGCTTGTGCAGCCGGTACTCGCAGGTGTGCTCCATGTAGGACAGCGAGTACCACAGCGCGAGGATGACGCCGCCGAGCACCGACATAGCCCGGATCCACAGCGGGCCCGGGAGCAGCAGGAACAGCAGCCCGGGGGAGATCTGGACGAGGCTGCGCGCGGTGTGCCGCAGCACCCAGGTCCGGCAGGTGACGTCGTGGAGCACCCACTCGCGGTGCCGTGCGGGCAGGCGGCCGCCGAAGGCGTACCAGACCCACAGCAGCGGATTCGGTCGCACGAGGCGGGCTTCGGGGTGTTGGCTCACACCCCGATATTTAGCACACTAACTATTAGCGCGTAGCGGAAGGTGAGTAAGCTGACCCCGTGCAGACTCCCGACCTGGGCGAGGACCCGCTCGCCCTCGACCGCCAGGTGTGCTTCGCGCTGTCGGTCGCCTCCCGCAACGTCATCTCGCTGTACCGGCCCCTGCTGGCGCCGATGAACCTCACGCACCCGCAGTACCTGGTGATGCTGGCGCTCTGGGAGCGCTCGCCGCGCTCGGTCACCGACCTCTGCGACGTGCTGCACGCCGACGCGGCTACGCTGTCGCCGCTGCTCAAGCGCCTGGAATCGGTGGGCTACGTGCTGCGCACCCGCAGCCGCAGCGACGAGCGCAGGCTGGAGGTCGCGCTGACCGAGGAGGGCGCGCGGCTGCGCGCCGAAGCCGAGAAGATCCCCTACAAGATCGTCGAGACCCTGGGCGTGGAGCTCTCCGAGCTCGAAGAGCTCCACGTGGCCCTCACCAAGGTCATCTCGGCCAGCCGCCGGGCCCTGGACGCCAGGTGAGGATCACTTCCGGAACGGGCCGGTGATCTCGTAGGTGTAGCCGTCGGCGCTGCTGCCTGCCGGTCCGCGCTGCGAGGAGAAGTACAGCCGGTCGCCCGCCGGGTTGAACGCTACGCCGCACAGCTCGGACTCGTCCTGGCCGACCACCCGCAGGAACGGCGCCACCACGTCGTCGGGCGTGATGATGCAGATCTCCATGTTGCCGCCGTCCTCGGCGACGTAGAGGTCTCCGGTCGCGGTGCCGGTGATGTTGTCGACGCCGGTCAGCGGACCGTCCTGGGTGAGGTCGTCGTCGTAGGCGACGTTGAGCGCGTTGGCCACCGCGTCGTAGGCCCAGACGCGGTTGTCGCCCTTGGTGGTGAAGAAGCAGGTGCCGTTGCGGTAGTAGGCGCCCTCGCCGCCGTCGAAGACGCGCGCGGTGTCGACCTGGTGGCGGGTGCGGACCGTGGTACCCGTCGGGTCCGGCACGTCGACCCAGGTCAGCGCGTCATCGGCCCCGGCGAGCACCTGCAGCGTGCCGGCCGACATGTCGCCCCAGGTGGTCGGCACGAAGCGGTAGAAGTTGCCGTCGGACTCGTCCTCGGTCAGGTAGACGACCTGGCGGTCCGGGTCGGCGGCAGCGGCCTCGTGCTTGAACCGGCCCATCGCGTCGCGGCGGACCGCTTCGCCGCCCCACGGGTCGGTCTCGAAGACGTAGCCGCGGTCGGTCTCCTCGCAGGACAGCCAGGTGTTCCACGGGGTCGCGCCACCCGAGCAGTTCTGCGTCGTGCCGGTCAGGATCGGGTAGGCGCCGGTGATGGTGGCCGCGGCGTCGAAGCGCAGCGCGCTGACGCCGCCGGTGCCCAGCGGGAGCTCGGAGTTGGACACGTAGATCCAGCCGTCCCCGTCGGCGAAGCAGGCGCCGCCGTCCGGTGCTCCGTGCCAGATGTGGCCGGTCCCGGCGACGGTCTCGCCGGTGTGGGCGAGCACCCGGCTGGTGAAGTTCGCGGGCAGTTCGAGGCCGTGGGCGTCGGCGGCCTGCAGCGGGCCGTACGGGCTGGGGCCGGTCTGCGCCGGGTAGGCGATGGCCTCGCGGGTCACGCTGAAGCCGAACGCGACAGCGGCACCGCCGGTGACGGCGGCGCGCAGGAAGGTGCGACGTTCCACGGTTTTTCCTCCGGTGCGCGGTGGAAGTGCTCGTGCTCTCGGGTACCGCGACGGTAGATCGGCGCGCGTGGACTGATCATCGCGAAAACGATGAACAGTGCGTGTAGCGCGCGGTAACCGGTGGTTCCGCTTCACCGTCCGCAGAGGATCGAACTGCGTGATGACGTGCCCGGACGCGAAGTGTCTCTAGGCGAACGGGAAAACCGGCATCCGGCGTTCGAGGAACGCGCCGACGCCCTCGGCGGTCTCTCCCGTCTTGACCGCGACGTCGTGCCAGTGCTCGGCCCGCTCGGCCATCGGCTTGCCGCGCCCGGCCAGGTCCACCAGCTCCTTGGCCGCCCGCACGCTCAGCTGGGAACGTCCCGCGATGGTCCCGGCCAGCTCGGCCACCCGCTCCGCCGGGTCGGTCACGACCTCGTCGACGAGTCGCATGGCCAGGGCGCGGGGCGCGTTGAAGAAGTCCGCGGAGAACAGCAGCAACTTTGCCGCCGACGGTCCGACCAGGTCGGTCAGCCGCGCGATGCTCGAAGGCGGGTACACCACGCCGAGCTTGGCCGGGGTGATGCCGAAGGCGGCGGACTCGGCGGCGATGCGCAGATCGCAGGCCGCCGCCAGCTGGCAGCCACCGCCGATGCACAGGCCGTTGATCAGTGCGATCGTCGGCAGCGGGCACTCCAGCAGCGCCCGCTCCGCCGGTTCGGTGGCGCTGCCCTCGGGGCCCTCGATCTCGTGCAGCTCGGAGATGTCGGCGCCGGCGCAGAACGCGTCTCCGGCACCGGTGAGCACCACGACCCGGACCTCGGAGTCGGCGGCGGCCTCGGCGAGCAGTTCGGGCAGCCGGCGCCACATGGCGGCGTTCATCGCGTTGCGCTTGCCGGCGTTGTCGATCGTGATCCGGGCCACGTTCTGATCGACTTCCAGTCGCAGTTCCCCGCTGCTCATGCCACCTCCGCGCCGTTGCCGCCTGCTGCCCGGCGGATCTTATCCGCTGATCGTCACCGGTGACCCCGGGTCGTGGCGGGGCTAACGGAGGGCGGTCTTCACCTGATCGGGATCGCCCGGGGCTCGCGACTAGCCTGTCCGTCGGCCGTGCGAAGAACGTGAAAACCAGTGAGGATCTCCGGAGATGTTCACGCGGAAGGATGGCGCACACGATGGATGAGGAGACACGCAGTCGGTTGGCGGAGATGCGTTCACTGGCGGAAGAGCTGCACCCGGAGACGATCGAGGCCGAGATCGGCCGTGCCCGGGTGGAGGCGTACCAGGCGGGGATCAAGTTCGCCGCGGACTTCATCGAGCACGGTCCCAAGGAGCGCAGCCGGCCCGACACCGACATCCCGATGCCGCGCCGGTAGTGCCGGGGTCCGCACCGCCACTGGGTTCGCCCCGCCGATGTGACCGCAGGTAGAGTGCCTGACCTGCGGTGCGGGTACGGGGTGAAGGTGGGGTGCGGCAGATGGTCACGGGCAAGGTCGTCCGGTTCGACGAGGTGCGCGGATACGGGTTCGTGGCACCCGACGGCGGTGGCGAGGACGTCTTCATCCACGTCAACGACCTCACCTTCGACAAGCGGCTGGTCGCTCCCGGTGTGGTCGTCGAGTTCGACCCCGAGGACAGCGACCGCGGCCCCAAGGCCTCCAACGTCCAGATCCTGCGCCAGTCCGGCGCGCCCGGCGAGCAGCCGCCGGAGGAGGAGCTCTTCGACGTGCTCTCGGCGAAGGAGTTCCACGAGACCATCACTGAAGCGCTGCTGACCTCGGCGCCGACGATGACCGCCGAGCAGATCCTGCAGGTCCGCCAGAAGCTCACCCAGATCGCCGTCCGCCACGGCTGGGTCGACGCCTGAACCGCTCCGCGCGGCGAGCGCATCCACCTCGGGCGGCATCGCTGATCGCCCGACTTGACCGAGTCAGACGGCCCGGCCCGACGGGCGGTCATGGCCGCTTCGGCGCAACCTGGGACGGACCCGTCCTGGTCGAGCCGGAGGTGGTCGGTGGTGCGAGCGGTACGAGTGCACGAGTACGAGCAGAAGCCTGTCGTCGAATCGGTCCCGGACCCCGAGGTCACCGGTCCCTGGGACGTGCTGGTGGAGATCAACGCCGCCGGGGTCTGCCGGACCGACCTGCACATCATCGAAGGCCAGTGGAAGGACAAGAGCGGCGTCGCGCTGCCCTACGTCATCGGCCACGAGAACGCCGGAACGGTCCGCGAGGTCGGCTCGGCGGTCAGCAACACCGCTCCCGGTGACCGCGTCATCCTGCACCCGCTGGTGACCTGCGGGCTCTGCCGAGCCTGCCGCTCTGGCGACGACGTGCACTGCGAGAACTCCAGCTTCCCCGGCATCAACGCCGACGGCGGCATGGCCGAGCTGATGCTCACGAACGCCCGCTCGGTGGTGCGCCTGAACGACGGTCTGGAACCCGCCGACGTCGCGGCCCTGGCCGATGCGGGGCTCACGGCCTACCACGCGGTGCGCAAGGCCGTGCCGCTGCTGCACGCGGGAACCCACGTGATCCTCATCGGCGCGGGCGGGCTCGGCCACATCGGCCTGCAGTCGTTGCTGGCCATGACGCCCGCCGAGATCACCGTCATCGACCGATCGCAGGAGGCGCTGGACCTCGCGACGCAGCTCGGGGCCCACCACGCCGTGCTCGCCGACGGCTCGCAGGTCGACACCGCGTTGGAGATCACCGGAGGTCAGGGCGCCCACGTGGTGCTCGACTTCGTCGGTGAAGGCGGTACCGAGGCCGAGGGCGTGGCGCTGACCAGGCAGGCGGGCTCCTACTTCGTCATCGGCTACGGCGGGAAGGTCGACATCCCGACCATCGACGTGATCTCCCGCGAGATCAACGTGATCGGCAACCTCGTCGGCTCCTACAACGACCTCGACGAGCTGATGGCGCTGACCGCGCGGGGCCAGGTCTCGCTGCGCACGCGCAAGTACGGGCTGGACGAGGCGCTGGACGCGCTCGCCGATCTCGACGCCGGCCGCATTCCCGGTGGTCGAGCGATTCTGGTGCCATAGGAAGGACGCGGACATGTACGTCAAGGGCGACGAGCAGTACTTCATCGTGGACGGGCACATCCACTTCTGGGATGGCACGCCCGCCAACCAGGCCAACCGCTACGGCACCGGGTTCCTCAACTGCTTCTACGACTACCACTCCAACCTCAGCCCGGAGGAGCACAAGTGGTCGCTGGAGCACTTCCAGCTGCAGAGCGAGCAGGACGTGCTGCACGACCTGTTCGAGGTCGGTTACGTCGACAAGGCCATCTTCCAACCGACCTACCTCACCGACTTCTTCGTCAACGGCTTCAACACCACCGAACGGGACGGGACGCTCGCCGAGAAGTACCCGGAGCGGTTCATCGTCAACGGCAGCTGGGACCCGCGCGACGAGGACGAGGGGCTGACCGCGCTGGAGCGGCAGGCGGAGCGCTGGAACCTGCGCGGCGTGAAGCTCTACACCGCCGAGTGGAAGGGCGCCTCCAAGGGCTGGAAGCTCTCCGACCCGTGGTCCTACCGGTACCTGGACAAGTGCCAGGAGCTGGGAATCCGCAACATCCACGTGCACAAGGGGCCGACGATCTACCCGCTCAACCGGGATGCCTTCGACGTCGCCGACGTCGACGACGCGGCCACCGAGTTCCCGGAGCTGAACTTCATCGTCGAGCACTGCGGGCTGCCTCGGCTGGAGGACTTCTGCTGGATCGCCACGCAGGAGCCCAACGTCTACGGCGGTCTGGCGGTGGCGATGCCCTTCATCCACTCCCGGCCGCGCTACTTCGCCCAGATCATCGGTGAGTTGCTGTACTGGCTGGACGAGAACCGGCTGACCTTCGCCAGCGACTACGCGATCTGGACGCCGAAGTGGCTGATCGAGAAGTTCGTGGACTTCCAGATCCCGGAGGACATGCAGTCCGAGTACGGCGTGCTCACCCCGGACATCAAGCGCAAGGTCCTGGGGCTGAACATGGCCAAGCTCTACGACATCGAGGTGCCGGTGCAGATCCCGTCCGCGCGGGAGGCGGTGGCCCGATGACCACGGCCTCCACTGTGGACACCGAGGCCGTGGTGCGTGCCCTGGACTCGGTGGTCGATCCGGAGCTGGACCGGCCGATCACCGAGCTCGGGTTCGTCGCCCGGTGCGAGGTGGGCGGAGACGGGGTGGAGGTCGACCTGCGGCTGCCGACCTACTTCTGCGCGCCGAACTTCGCCTACCTGATGGTCGCCGACGCCCACGACGCGCTGAGCTCGTTGCCCGGTGTCGGCCGCGTGGCGGTCCGCCTGATCGACCACTTCGCGGCCGAGGAGATCAACGCCGGCGTCGCGGCGGGGGAGGGCTTCGACTCGGCGTTCCCCGGCCTCGCCGCCGGTGAGCTCGAGGAGCTCCGCGCGGTGTTCCTGCGCAAGGCCCACGCGGCCGAGCAGGAGCGCCTCGCCGGAATCCTGCTCAAATCGGGCCGCACCCACGAAGAACTGACCGACCTCACCCTCGCCGACCTCCCGGACACCACGGCGCTCCGCCGTCTCCGCCAACGTCTCGACCTCCGCGACGACGACCGAGCACCGCTGCTCACCGACGACACCGGCACCCCGCTCACCCAGGCCGACCTCCCGCTCCACCTGAGGATCGCCCGCACCACCCGCATCAGCATCGAAGCCAACCGAACCTGGTGCCAAGGCCTACTCCACACCCGCTACCCCCACCCCCACTGACCAGATTTCAGTGGAACTCCCACCCCGGATTTCAGTGGAAGTTTGGGGTCGGACTTCAGTGGAACTCCGGCCCTGGAACCCGTGGGAGCCGGGTCCGGACTTCAGTGGAATTCCGGACCCGGTTTTCAACGGTACTTCGGCCCCCGATTTCAGTGGAAATCCGGTCAACGAAGTTGAATCGGTAGTGACGATGAGTTCAGTGTGGAATGAAATTGATCATTCGAGGGCTAGGGCGAGGGCGATCGGATGTTGGGCCGGGGTTGGTTCGGGAAGTGAGTCCGGGGTTGGAGTTG
>NZ_SMKS01000086.1:0-22787 GCF_004348435.1 Saccharopolyspora terrae
GGGTCAGGGGGCGTGGGTGTGTTGCGGGATGAGGTGAGCGGTCGTCTGCGGGCGGCGGGCTGCGTGTTCGCCGAGGACGAGGCGGAGCTGCTGCTGGGCGAGGCCGGTGATGACCCGGTGCGGTTGGAGCGGATGCTGGCCGCTCGGGTGTCGGGGTTGCCGTTGGAGCAGGTGCTGGGGTGGGCGTGGTTCCGGGGTGTGCGGATCGCTGTGGCGCCAGGGGTGTTCGTGCCGCGGCGTCGCACCGAACACCTCGTCGAGCTCGCCGTGGACGGCATCGGTTCTAGTGCTGTGGTGGTGGACGTGTGCTGCGGTTCGGGTGCGGTGGCCGCCGCCGTGCACGCCGAGCGCCCGGACGCGGTGGTGTGGGCGTGCGACGTCGACGAGCGCGCGACGGCCTGCGCGGAACTGAACCTGCCGGGCGGGCACGTGGTCACGGGGGATCTGTTCGCCCCTCTCCCCCGCGAGTTGGCGGGGCGGGTGCGGGTGATCACCGCCAACGCCCCCTACGTTCCCAGCGACGCGGTGGCCCTGATGCCTCCGGAGGCCCGCGACCACGAACCCCGCACCGCCCTGGACGGTGGGGCCGACGGCCTGTCGGTGCAGGCGCGGGTGATCGCCCAGGCACCGAGCTGGCTGGGCCCGGGCGGTGTGCTGCTGGTGGAGACCTCCCGGGAGCAGGCCGATCGCACCGCGTGTCTGATGAGCGCGGCCGGCCTGGAGGCGAGGGTGTCGCGCTGCGACGAGCTCGACGCCACGGTCGTGTTGGGGCGTTGGGGTTAGCGGTATGTGGTCTCCCAGCTCCCCGTTCGTGGCGGGTGGGCTGCTGCCCCAGCGGTCCTGCTCGCGTTGAGGCGAGCCCTCGGGTGGCGGTCTGCGTGCAGGGCCGCTGGGGGCGATCTGGTGTCGCTCAGCTGAGGGCGTTGCGGTGTTTGGCTGCGAGGTTGAGGTATTGCTCGACGGAGAGCTTGAGGGCGGCTTGTTCGTCGTCGGTGAGCTCGCGGCGGACCTTGCCGGGGGTTCCGGCGACCAGGGATCCGGGTGGGATGTCGGTGCCTTCGAGGACGACGGCTCCGGCGGCGACCAGGGAGCCGGCGCCGATGCGGGCGCCGTTGAGCACGACCGCGCCCATGCCGATGAGGCTGCCGGTTTCCACGGTGCAGCCGTGCAGGACGGCGCGGTGGCCGACGGTGACCTCGGGGTGGATGTCGGCGGGGAATCCGGGGTCGGCGTGGATGACGCTGCCGTCCTGGATGTTGGTGGCCTCGCCGATGGTGATGGTCTCCTGGTCGCCGCGCAGCACCGAGCCGTACCAGATGCTGGCGCGGGGGCCGATGGTGACGCGGCCGATGAGGCTGGTGCCGGGGGCGATGAAGGCGGCGGGGTCGATCTCGGGGGTGATGTCGTCGACGGTCACGGTCAGCGGGTCGTTCAACGGGTTTCCTTTCGGCTGGTGCGCTGCTGGGCCAGCCAGGCCAGCGCGACGTCGGTGTGTCCGTCCACTGTGTCCTCGATGCCGTCGAGGAAGCTGCGGTCGCCGTGGGTGGCCAGTTCGTCGAGGACGGCCTGGGGGTCTCCGGTGTCGATGATCTCCAGCAGGTGGGTGTGGCGGGCGACGTCGCCGTCGAGGGTTTCGTGCTCCTCGCGGGCGCGGCGGTTGAGCGCCATGGACAGCATCAGCTGGAGCTGCAGCGAGCGGTAGGCCTCTTCGAGGCGGGCGTGTCCGGACAGGCCGACCACCGAGACGTGGAACTCGAAGGAGCGCTCGAGGTAGGCGGGTCGGTCTCCGGTGCGGGCGGCGTCGGTCATGGCCTGCAGGGCCTGCTGGCAGCGGGCGCGGCGGGCGGGGTCGGTGACCGGGACGCCCAGGCGGATGGCCAGGCGTTCGAATTCGGCGCGCAGGGTGCAGATCTCGTAGATGTCGTGCAGCGTCAGCGGGGTGACGATCACGCCTTTGCGGGGCACCTGGCGGACGAGGCCTTCGCGTTCCAGGACGCGCAGGGCTTCGCGCAGGGGTGGTCGGGAGATGCCGAGCTGACCGGTGAGCCGGTTCTCCACGATGCGCTGCCCGCACAGCAGGTCGCCTCCGACGATCATGCGGCGCAGGGTGGCGGCGGCGAGTTCGACGAGGCTGGGCGGCCCGACGATGTGCGGGGCGCTGGTGGTGTTGTCCGCGGATCCGGTCACGAGTCTCCTTCGGTGCTCGGCGTGATCCTATTGCCTCGGGTGGAGCAACCTGGTCCGCCGAGCTTGTCAGCCACGATCTGCCTGCTGTAGACAAAAGTCAGGTGATGCCGATCACGGTAGCCGCCGTGTCGCCCGGCGTGGTGGGAGGCGTGGAGTGAGTACCCGATCAGAGTCAGCTCCGCTGGCTGGTGTGCGCGTGGTGGAGATCGGTGCGTTCATGGCAGCGCCCTACGCGGCGATGCAGCTGGCCGATCTCGGTGCCGACGTGGTGAAGGTGGAGAACCCGGCGGGCGGTGACCCGGTGCGCCAGACCGGGCCGTTCCTGCAGGAGCACTCCTCCCCTTTCGTCCGGCTCAACCGCAACAAGCGTTCGCTGGCGGTGGATTTGAAGACCGACGAGGGCAAAAGCGTGCTCGACAGGCTCCTGGCCACCGCTGATGTGCTCATCGAGAACCTGCGTCCCGGCGCGCTGGAAGCACTGGGGTTCGGGCCCGAGGTGGTGCGGGAGCGGTTCCCGCGGCTGGTCTACGTCGCGGTGTCCGGGTGGGGCCAGGACGGGCCGTTGGCCGCCCAGCCCGGTTTGGACATCATGGCCCAGGCCCGCGCCGGGCTGATGAGCATCACCGGCGAGGAAGGTGGTGCCCCGGTGAAGGTCGGCGTGCCGGTGTGCGACCTGGTGTGCGGGCTGTACGCGGCGATGAGCGCGATGGCGGGTTTGCGGGCCCGCGAGCACACCGGGCGCGGCCAGGTCGCCGACGTGTCGTTGTTCGAAGCCGGTGCGTCGCTGGCGGTGTGGGAGGCGGGGACGTTCTTCGCCACCGGTGACAGCGGCCGCAAGCACGGTTCGGCGCATCAGAACAGCGCCCCGTACCAGGCGGTGCGCAGCAAGGACGGGTGGGTGACGGTCGGGGCCACCACACCGAAGACCTGGCCTGCGTTCTGCCGCGCGCTGGGGCTGGCCGAGCTGCTCGACGACGAGCGCTACGGCTCCTCCTACGACCGCTACCACCACCGCGACGAGCTGATCGCCGCGATCGAGCGGGAAACGACCCGGTGGACCACCGCCGGGATCGTGGAGGCGCTGGTGGACGCCGGGGTTCCGTGCGCCCCGATCGCCGAGACCGCGCAGGTGTTCACCGACGAGCACCTGACCGGGCGCGGGTTCTTCTGGGACGCGCCGCATCCGCAGCTGGGCGCGGTGCGCCAGATCGGCTCGCCCATGCGGCTGTCCGACACCCCGCCGCAGCGGCGCTCGGCGGGGCCGGTTCTGGGTGAGCACACCGGTGAGGTCCTCGCCGAGCTGGGCGTGGGCGCGGACGAGATCGCAGGCTTGGCGCGGGCGGGAGTCATCGCCGAGCTCTGACACCACTTTTCGCGACGCGAGCTCGAGGAGGAGCGATGCGTGCGTTAGCCCTGATCATGGCGGTGGCCGCAGCGGTGTGCGCTGGGTGCGGTGGCGCGTCCGGGACCGATGACGCGGCGGGCGCGGATCGACCGGTGGGCCCGGTGACGATGGTGGTGCCCTTCGCCGCCGGAGGCGGCAGCGACATCGCCGGGCGGGCGGTGGCCGACGGGCTGGTGTCGGTCACGCCGGGCTTGAACATCAGCGTGGACAACCGCGAGGGCGGGCAGGGCGCGGTCGGCTACTCCTACCTGCTGGGCAAAACGGGTTCCCCGCAGTACCTGCTGGCCACCGAGACCTCGTTGCTGTCGCTGCCGGCGTCGGTGGAGGTGGCGTTCTCGCACCGCTCGTTCACCCCGATCTTCAAGGTCGGTGAGGACTTCACGCTGCTGGTGGCCCGTCCCGACTCCCCCATCAGCAGCTGCGCCGATGCCGTCGAGCAGGCCCGCCACCGCAGGGTGCTGGCGGCGATCTCCGGCGCGATGGGGCCGGATGCGGTGGTGTTCTCCCAGATCCGCGCCACCACCGGTGCCGATCTCGACACCGTGCCCTACGAGGGCGGCGGGGAGTCGATGGCAGCGGTGCTGGGCGGTCAGGTGGAGCTGGCGTCGCTGAACCCCAGCGAGGTGATCGGTCAGCTGCGCGCCGGGGAGCTCAAGGCGCTGTGCGTGTTCGCCGACCAGCGCTACACCTATCCCGAACTCGCCGGCATCCCTACGTCGGTGGAGCAGGGAGTCGACGTGGTGTTCGCGCAGTTCCGCGGGGTGATCGCCCCGGGCGAGCTCAACCCGCGGGCGCGGGAGTTCTGGGTGCAGGCGGCGCGGCGCTTCGCCGACTCCCCCGCCTACCGCGAGTACGTGGCCTCGGAGTTCCTGCAAGCCCGGCCCGCCTTCGGTGAGGAGTTCGGGGCGTATCTGGCCGGGGCGCAGGGCGAGCTGGAGCAGGTGGTGAGCCGATGAGCGGTGATCGCGCGCAGGTGTGGATGCTGATCGGTCTGGTGGTGCTGGGCGCGGGGTTCGCGTTCTCGGCCCCGGTCTACGGGGTCTTCGGCGAGCAGGGTCGGATCGGTCCGGGTTTCGTGCCGATGGTGGCCGGTGGGCTGCTGGCGGTGCTGGCCGCGGTGTTGCTGCGCCGCCAGTTGTCCCAGCCGGTTTCGGCGGGTGAGGTCCAGTCGGGCACCGATGATTTCGGGCGCACGGCCGGGCAGCGGGCGTGGATCCTGCGGCGGGTGTTCGTGCTGCTGCCGGTGACCGTGCTGGCGGTGCCGGTGGTGGGCATGGTGTGCGCGTTCGGCGGGCTGGTGCTGGTGATCTCCACGTGGCTGGAAGGCCGTCGTGTCCTTCCGGCGGTGGCGTTCTCGGTGGCGGTGGCCGGTGGGGTGTGGGTGGTCTTCGCTGTGCTGCTGGCCGTGCCGCTGCCGACCGGGATCTTCGGGTTCTAGAAGGGGGTGGGTCGGGGTGTGGGAGAACCTGCTGCTGGGTGTCTCGACGGCGTTGACGCCGACGAACTTGCTGTGGTGCTTCGCCGGGGTCGTGCTGGGCACCGTGATCGGGCTGCTGCCCGGCATGGGCTCGGCGACCGGCGTGGCGATCCTGATTCCGCTGACGCTGACCGTGGAGCCGGTCACCGCGCTGATCCTGTTGGCCGGGATCTACTACGGCGCCCAGTACGGCGGGACGATCACCTCGGTGCTGCTGTCGACACCGGGCGAGGCCGCCAGCGTGGTGACCACGTTGGACGGTTATCAGATGGCGCGGCAGGGCCGGGCCGGTGCGGCGCTGGCGATCGCGGCCATCGGCTCGTTCGCCGCGGCGATCCTCTCGCTGATCCTGCTGGCCGCGCTGGCGCCGCCGATCGCGCAGGTCGCGCTGCGGTTCGGGCCACCGGAGAACCTCGCGGTGATGGTGCTGGCGCTGGTGACCATGGTGGTGCTGACCACCGGGTCGACGCTGCGCGCGGCGGCCATGGCCTGCGTCGGGGTGCTCATCGCGTGCGTGGGCATCGACGCCGGAACCGGTCAGGCGCGCTACACCTTCGGCAGCATCAACCTGCTCTCGGGCATCCCCTACGTGGAGGTCGTCATCGGGTTGTTCGCCGTCGGTGAGGTGCTGCACCAGATCCGGGTCGGAGGGGCGCGTCCGATCAGGGCGGGTTTCCGGGATCTGGTGATCCGCCGGTCCGACATCCGCGATTCGGCCGGGGCCATCGGGCGCGGCAGCCTCATCGGTTTCGCCCTGGGCACCCTGCCCGGTGCCGGGTCGACCCTGGCGTCGTTCCTGGCCTACGGGCTGGAGAAGCGGGTCTCGCGCAACCGGGAGAACTTCGGCCGCGGCGCCATCCAGGGCGTCGCGGCGCCGGAGAGCGCCAACAACGCCGCCGCCAACGCCAACTTCATCCCCACCCTGACACTAGGCATCCCCGGTGGCGCCACCACCGCGGTGCTGCTGGGTGCGCTGACCGTCTACGGCATCCAGCCCGGTCCGCTGCTGTTCACCGAGCAACCCGACCTCGTGTGGGGCCTGCTGGTGTCGTTCTTCATCGGCAACGTCATCCTGCTGGTGCTCAACCTGCCCCTGGCGCCGGTGTTCGCCCAGCTGCTGCGCGTGCCCTACGGGCTGCTCTACCCGCTGATCCTGGTGACCAGCTTCGTCGGTGCGTTCGCCATCGACAACAACTTCTTCTCCGTCGTGCTCGTGCTGCTCTTCGGGTTCGTCGGCTACGGCATGAAACGCCTCGACCTGCCGATGGCGCCGCTGGTGGTGGGCGTGGTCATCGGCGCTCTGCTGGAGAAGGCGCTGGTGCAGTCCTCGGCGATCTTCGACGGCAACATGTGGCTGCTGGCCACCCAGCCCATCGCCGTGGTGATCCTGCTGATCGCCGCAGCCATGCTCACCGCACCACTGCTGGCCCGCCACCGGGCGGGAAGGAAGGAACACGCCGATGTCCGATGAACTGCTGGTGGCCGCCGACGGGCCCGTGCTGCGGGTGACGTTCAACCGCCCCGCCCAGCGCAACGCCATGAGCTGGACCATGTACGACGGGCTGGTGGCCGCCATCGAACGCGCCGAAACCGACCCCGACATCCGGGTGATGGTGCTGCGCGGCGCCGGTCAGGAGGCGTTCGTGGCCGGCACCGACATCGCCCAGTTCGCCGAGTTCACCAGCGGCGAGGACGGGGTGGCCTACGAGCAGCGCATGGAGGAGGTCTTCGGGCGCCTGGAGGCCGCGTCGGTGCCCACGGTGGCGGCGATCTCCGGCTACTGCGTCGGCGCGGGCATCGCCCTGGCCGCCGCCTGCGACCTGCGGGTGTCGACCACCACCGGCCGCTTCGGGGTGCCGGTGGCGCGCACCCTGGGCAACTGCCTGGCCATGAACACCTACTCCATGCTCGTGTTCCACCTCGGCCCCTCCCGCGCCAAGGACATGCTGCTGCGCGCCCGCATGTTCACCGCCGAAGAAGCCCACGACGCCGGGTTCGTCACCGAGCTGTGCGATCTCGGCGAGCTCGACGAGGTCGTGGACACCATGACCTCCCGGCTGGTGCAGCACGCGCCGCTGACCATGTGGGCCTCCAAGGAGGCGGTGCGCCGGTTGCGGCTGGCGACCATGCCCGACGGGGACGACCTGGTGCGCACCGTGTTCGGCAGCCAGGACTTCCGCAGCGGTGTGCGGGCGTTCCTGGACAAGACCTCGCACACCTGGAGCGGCCACTAGGAACTGTTGATGACTTGTTTTTGCTTGGCGGTGCGGGTAGCAGAAACCCCGGAAGGGGAAAGCGCAGCGGCTCCCTGGACTCCGTGCGCCGCTCCTGATGTCTTCCGCTTACCCCGGGGGGACACCGGCGTCGCGGCGTGCTCGCCACGAAACCGCTGAAGAACCTGCCGCGGTGCAAGCTGAGTCCCACACCTGACAATGCGGCTCCGCCGGATTTTCACACAGGGTCTAGCTGTTGCTGGCCAGGACGTTCATGACGGTTGTGGTCTTGCGGCACCTGGGCCAATCACGCCATGAAGGTGCGTCGGTAGGCGGTTGGTGTCAGGCCCGTGTGGGTGGCCAGGCGATCGCGGAGATTGGCGGCTGTCCCGAGGCCGCTTTGGTGTGCGATCTGGTCGATGGCGAGCTCGGTCTGTTCGAGAAGTCGGCGAGCGTGCTCGACGCGGACCGCGGTGAGCCATTGGTTCGGGGTGCAGCCGAGCTCGTTGCGGAAGCGTCGGTGGAGGGTCGCCGGGCTCATTGCGGCCCGCGCGGCGATATCGGCGACCGTGATGGGCTCGGTCGCCCGCTGCTCAGCCCAGGCGAGCGCAACCGCGAGCGGGCTCTCTGCCTCCTTGGGGAGAGGACGTTCGATGAATTGCCGTTGCCCACCGGGGCGGTGACCTGGGAACACGAGCCGGCGCGCGACGCACGCGCCGATCTCAGCGCCGTGGTCGCGGCGTACGACGTGGAGTGCGAGGTCGAGGGCGGCTGCGCTGCCGGCCGAGGTGAGGATGTCGCCATCGTCGACGAAGAGGACGGCGTCATCGACCCGGACGCGTGGATATCGAGCTCGAAACTCCTCAGCCCACTGCCAGTGCACCGTGACACGGCGCCCGTCCAGTAAGCCTGCTTCGGCGAGGGTGAACGCTCCGCTGCACATCCCGATCATTCGTGCTCCACGGTCGTACGCATGCGCGATCGCATGGAGGACATCGGGGTGGTGGGGCGCGGTCGTGTTGGGACGGTTCGGGACGATCACCGTGTCCGCCTGTTCCAGGGCCGACAGGCTGGCGATATCGGTCATCACGAAGAAGCTCTGCCGCATCGACACCTTCGACTCCCGTGCGCACATCTGAAAGTCGTAAAGCAGCCCGCCGACCTCGGGCCTGTCGATGCCGAGGACTTCGGTCAGGCACGCCAACTCGAACGGGTTCGAGCCATCGTCGACCAGGGCGACCACGGAGTGAAGGTGCGAGGAACCTTGCGACATATGCTATTCCTTGCACTGTTGGGACGAGGGGCACAAGTTCGAAGATCGGAGCATGACGAACCGACCTACGAACGTCGACACCGTCCTGGCATCCTTCCAGGAGCGCTGGAGTCCACGGATCCTTACCCGAGTCAACGATGACGATGTCCGTCTGGCCAAGGTCGAGGGCAGTTTCGTCTGGCACTCCCACCCTGACACCGACGAGCTGTTCATCGTTCTCGACGGCAGTCTCGACATCCACCTCCGAGAGTCCGGAACTGAGACCGCAGTTCACCTCGAACGCCACGATGTCTTCGTCGTCCCGCGCGGCATCGAACACTGCCCAGAGTCGCCAGAAGGCGCGAGCGTGATGCTGCTCGAACCAGCCGGAACGCTCAGCACCGGCGACTACGAGGGAGACGTTCCTGACCACATCAACTCAACAACGGGGATCCAGGTGTGACCTAGGCAGTATCGGCGTCAGGACGCCTGCACCGAGGCACTTCCGGATGAGAAGGTCGGCACCGCTATCGGGTTCATGCACAGGGCCCGTGCCTGGTTCGTCGCACACGGCATCACCCGCATCGAGCGGATTGTCACCGACAACGGGGCCTGCTACCGCGCCGAAGCCTTCGCCAGGGCTCTACTGGGCTCGCGGCACCAGCGGATCACCCCGTGCACACCTCGCCACAACGGCAAAGCAGAGCGCTACGACCGGATCATCGCCGAGGAGGTTCCCTACTCCCGCGAACGGAACTCCGAAGACCAACGCCGCGAAGCGCTCGGTGTCTGGAACATCCACGACAACTACCACCGACCCCACAGCGCCGCCGACGGAGAACCTCCCTCCTCACGACTGCGCCACGGCGTCAGCAACGTCGTGGCCTCCTGCACCTAGAGCTGCGCGGCGTCCTCCGCGGTGATCTCGGTGAGGGTGTCGCTCAGCAGCAACCAGCGGGTCGGGTTGATCTCGCGCAGGAACGCCATGTCGTGACCGGCCACGATCAGCGCGCCCTGGAAGGCGCGCAGCGCGGCGGCCAGGTGCGCGCTGCTGTCGAGGTCGAGGTTGTTGGTGGGTTCGTCGAGCATGAGCAGCTGCGGCGCGGGTTCGGCCAGCAGCACCGCGGCCAGGCTCGCCCGCAGCGCTTCCCCACCGGAGAGGGTGCCCGCCGGTTGGTCGGCGCGGGCCCCGGTGAACAGCAGCCGCGCCAGCTGCGCGCGCACCTGGTTGTCGGTCAGCGCCGGAGCGGCCTGGGCGAGGTTGGCGGCCACGCTCAACTCCGGGTCGAGGACGTCGAGGCGTTGCGGCACGAGCCGGGCGGTCACCGGAACCCGCACCTCACCCGCCTGCGGCTCGGCGGTTGCGGCCAGCAGCCGCAGCAGGGTGGTCTTGCCGGTGCCGTTGCCGCCCAGCAGCGCGATGCGCTGCGGCCCGTGCACGTCCAGATCCAGCAGCGCCCCGGTGTGCGGCAGCACCACTTCCCGCAGCCGCGCCACGTCCCGACCAGCCGGCACGCGGGTGGCGGGCAGCTCCAGGCGGATCTGATCGTCGCTGCGCAGCGCTTGCTCGGCCTGGCGGCGTTTCTCGCGGGCGGCCTGCAGGCGTTCCTGCTGGATCCCGGTGAGCTTGCCCGCGGATTCCTGCGCGGCGCGTTGCCGGGCACCGGCGAGGATCTTGGGCATGTTCTCCCCCGACTTGGCGCCGTGCCGCTTGCGGCGGGCCACCTTGACCTGGGTCTCGGCCAGTTCCCGCTGCTGGCGGCGCTCGTCGGCCTCGGCGGCGCGCAGGTCGCGTTCGGCGGCGGCCTGCGCGGTGGCCACGGCCTGCTCGTAGGCCGAGTACCCGCCGCCGTGGAAGCTGATCTCGCCTGAGCGCAGTTCGGCGATGCGGTCGACGTCGTCGAGCAGTTCGCGGTCGTGGGAGACCACGATGAGCACCCCGTGGCGCCAGCCGCGCACCGCCTCCCGCAGGCGGTGGCGGGCCGCTCGGTCGAGGTTGTTGGTGGGTTCGTCCAGCAGCAGCACCTCGGGGCGGGCCAGCAGCAGCGCGGCCAGGTGCAGCAGGACGGTCTGGCCGCCGGAGAGCTCGGCGACGCGCCGGTCCAGGGCCAGCCCGTCGAGCCCGAGGGTGGCCAGCAGGGCGTGGGCGCGTTGTTCGACGTCCCAGTCCTGCCCGATGGTGTCCAGGTGCTGCTGGGTGACCTCACCGGATTCGACCGCGGCCAGCGCCCGCAGCGTGCCGTCGATGCCGAGGGCTTCATCCACGCGCACGTCGAGGTGGCTGGTGATGGTCTGCGGCAGGTACGCGGGCGTGCCCGGCACGCTGAGGACACCGGAGGTGGGGGTCAACCGGCCGGTCAGCAGGCGCAGCAGCGTGGACTTGCCGCTGCCGTTGCCGCCGATGAGCCCGGTGACGCCGGTGGGGAAACCGGCGGTGACACCGGAGAACACCTGGGTCCCGTCGGGCCAGGTGAACGACATCTCGGTGCAGGTCACCGAGGCGGGGGTGGGTGTTGACATGGAGGATCTCGCCTTCGCCGGGCAACGGGTGGGATGCATGTGCGGCGAGCACCACGCGGCGATGATCCGTCAGGGCAGCCACCAGCGGGGTGTCCCGGTCATCGAGGTCGCTTCCACGCCCACCGGCGACGACAACCCTTCTCAGGGGTTGGTGCGGGTGTTCTCGCGTGGTGATCGCGGACCTCAGATGAGCAACAGGCACCTCTCTCGCCGGCGGCAGGACGACGACGATGCTACCGGTACCCCGGGGCGTGGCGCGCGCGATTTTCTCAGCACATCTGCGCCAGAGCGCACACGGTCTTCCAGTTCCGGCACGTCACCGGGGTGCCCAGGTGGCGTTGCAGGTGCGCGGTGGTCAGCTTCGAGCGGCCCACGCCGTCGGGGTAGTGCAGGAACACCTCCCCGTCGGCGGCGCGCGCGGCTTCGCCCCCGGGAACGGGCATGGCCGCCACCCGCCGGGCATCGACCGGGTGCAGCGGGAAGGCGACCTGCAGCTTCGGGTGCTCCACTCCCGGCGCGGCGAAGGGATGCCCCGCGGCCGCCAGCGCTCGCAGGTGGTCGCCGGGGCGGATCATCACCTCGGTGTCCAGGCCGTCGGCGGACAGCTTCTCCCGCAACGACACCGCCACCTCGTCGGCCGCCAGGGGCGCGGTGAACACCGCGTTGCCGCTCTGCAAGTAGGTGCGGGGCTGCTGCCAGCCCAGCTCGCCGAGCATCTCCCGCAACCGGGCCATCGGCAGCCGGGCGTGCGAACCGAGGTTGACCGCGCGCAGCAGCGCCACGAAGGTGCTCACCCCGAAGATCCTGCCACCGCGCCCCGACAGCGCCCACTGGGCTTCGGACACCCGACGCCGTCCTGAGCCGCACAACAGGCGAATGCCGTCACCGAGTCTTGGTTGAGGCGGAGACGCGGTAGACGGTGGCTCTACCGGCGGAGAACAGTTCGGCGAGGTCGGTGCTGTACTCGCCGGTGCGTGCATGCGCCGGCGCTGGGCGGTGAGGTCTTTCTCGCCGGTGGAGCAGCGGGCGTGGCCGATGATCGTCCCTGGGGCGCTCGTCCTCCGATGAGTTCGATCGGCCCGCGGAGTCGAACCTTCACGACGTCAAGCGCGGCGTATCGGGAAGGAGAGGCTCATGCCAGTGGGCGAGCGCAGGGTGATGATCAACGGAGCGTCGAGCTGCGTGGAGGTGCAGGGTGACGCGGACGACCCGACCGTGCTGCTCGTCGGGTCGTCGATGTTGAACTGGTCCAACGAACTGTGCGAGCGGCTCGTGGCCGGCGGACGGCGGGTGATCCGATACGACGTCCGTGACACCGGCCGATCGGAGTCGTATCCGCCGGGCGAGCCCGGCTACGCCCTCGCCGACCTCGTCGACGACGCGGTCGGCGTGCTCGACGCGACCTCGACCGAGGGCGCCCATGTCGCCGGTATGTCGACCGGGGGCTGGATCGCCCAGCGACTGGCTCTCGGCCACCCCGGACGGGCTGCGACGCTCACGCTCATCGCCAGCCGGCCGAATGCCCCCGGCCCGGTCGATGATGACCTACCCGGGCATGCCGAGGCGCTCATGGAGGTAATCATGAACACCCCGGAGCCGGACTGGTCGGACGAGCGAGCCGTGGTCGAGCACCTGGTGCTGCAGGCCAGGACGTTCGCCGGAGCGGGCTCGTTCGACGAGGCCTCCGCGCGTGCGCACGCCGACGCCGTGGTCGCCCGGACCACCGACGTCAAGTCCGCGACGACCAACATCGCCTTCGCCGACCACGGCTCGCGCTGGCGCGAACGGCTCGGCGAGATCATCGCGCCGACGCTCGTGCTGCACGGTGAGGACGATCCGTTCTTCCCGATCGGCAACGGTGAGGCGCTCGCCGCCGAGATCCCGGACGCTCGTCTCGTCCGGCTCGATCACATCGGGCACTGGCTCCCGTCCCACGCCGTCCCGGCCGTCGCAGACGAGCTGCTCGCGCACACGGCGAGCTAATCAGGCGGCTCTCGGGCCGCGGCTGGTCCGCACGGGTGTCCATCCCTCGGTGAGACGAACTCGGGACAGCTTCAGGAGTCCATGGCCTGCTGGCGCGCTCGGGCCAGGGCGTCGTCGACGGTCGGGGCCTGTTCGAACAACGCCGACAGGCCGGTCAGCTCCAGCAACCTGCTCACCCGCCCGCGACCGGGCACCACCAGCAGCTGCGCTTCGCGGCGGCCGGCGGCGTTGTAGGCCAGCATCAGCAGCTCCAGCACCGCGCTGGAGGCGAATCCGACCTGTTCGAGGTCCACGATCGCGGTGTGCAGGCGGGCGGCGGTCAGGCGCTGGCGCACGACCTCGGTGATGCGCGGCAGGCTGGCCATGTCGATCTCACCGCCGACGCTGACCACCACCACGCCCGGTTCGGGCCACTGCACGCGGACCCGTAACGCCGAACGCGACGCGCCTCCGCTGGGGTTGGCGTCGCTGGCGGAGCGGGGCGCGATGATGCCGCCCGAGCCGTGGGATGCCTGTGCGGGCAAGGACCTGGAGACGATCACGCTACCCCCTTCGTACTGGACGGGCCGGTGGTGCGAACTCGCGCGCTCCGCGTCGAACCGCCTGTGCGCTGGGACGATCACCGACCAGCTGGCGCGGCGACGACCGGGCGAAACCGCTGCACCCACCGTAGGAGCCGTGACCACCCCGCAACAAGCACTGCCACTTTCGTGTGAAATTCGGGGTGTGTCAGCGCAGGGCGGCGTCGAGGAAATCAGCGATGAGCGCCCACGTCGCCGGAGCCTGACCCGCCACCGAACCCCCGGCGGCGTGCCGCACCCGCCGCGGCGTGAAATCACGCGCCTCGTCGAGGTAGTCGTGCTCGTGCACCCGGCCGCTCATCTCGTACAACGTCGAAGGCACCCCGGCGCGCTCCAACGCCGACAGCAGCAGCTCGCTCTGGTGGAAGGGCACCAGCGGATCGGCCGTGCCGTGCAGGATCAACCACGGCGGGCCGCCCCGGCGCACCCACCGCGACGGATCGGCCTCGGCGACCCGGCCCGGCACGGTCTGGATCTCCGCGCCGATCAACCGCGACTCCGGCGAGACGGCATCATCATGGCCGCGACTGCCACCAGTGATCTGGTTGAACCGCTCCACCGCGCCCTCGGGCATGTGCCCGTCCATCAGCAGGAAATCCGTCGGCCCGTACAGGTCAACCACCGCCTGCACCTCGCTGGACACCGACGTCGGCCCCAGATCGCCCTCCAACGCCACCACACCCGCGGTGGCACCCAGCATGCTGGCCAGCCAGCCGCCCGAGGAATTGCCCATCACCGCGATGCGATCGGGGTCCAGGCCGTAGCGGGCGGCGTTGGCGCGCAACCAGCGCACCGCCGCCTTGCCGTCGTGCACCTGCGCCGGGAAGCGGGCCTGCCCGCTGGAACGCACCGCCACCGCCGCCACCGCGAAACCCCGCCCGCACAATGCCCGCGCGACCCGCTCACCGCCGGTGTTGCCGTTGTCGGCCAACCACGCCGAGCCCGCCGACCACACCACCACCGGGCACACCCCGGTGGCCTCCGGCGGCAGGTACAGGTCCATGCGGTGAGCGTTGCCGACCCGGGGCGCGTAGCTCAGATCCCGCATCACCACGTACGGCTGCCCGCTGACCCGCACCCGCCACCACCTCCACGCCGGAAACGATCAAGAGCCCACCATGTCAAGATCGAACCCGTCTGGGAAGACGATCACCCGAACGCACCCGACCTCTGGGCCGGAAGTGGCGAGTTCTCGCCGGGCGCGGCATGCCTTCCCCCGGCCACCGGCCGCCACACCTGGCCCACCGACAACCGCAACTCGCCGTCGACGGCGTCCACGGTGATCTCATCACCGGCACCGGCCTCACCGCCCAGCACCATCCGCGCCAACCGGTTGTCCAGCTCCCGGGAGATCACCCGCCGCAACGGGCGGGCACCGAACTCCGGCTGATGGCCGCGCTCGACCAGCCAGTCCAACCCCGCATCGGTGACCGACAACCGCATCCCCTTGTCGGCCAGCTGCGCCCGGGTGCGCTCCAGCAGCAAACCCCCGATGCGGCGCAGCTGCTCGAGGCCCAGCGGCCGGAACACCACGACGTCGTCGATGCGGTTGATGAACTCCGGGCGGAAGAAACCCCGCAGCTCCTCCAGCACCACCACCGCCGACGCCGCCGCGTCACCACCCGAATCCAGGATCCGATCGGCCCCCAGGTTGGAGGTCATGATGACCACGACGTTGCGGAAATCCACCAACCGGCCCTGCGAATCGGTCAACCGCCCCGCGTCCAGCACCTGCAGCAACGTGTTGAACACATCCGGATGCGCCTTCTCGACCTCGTCGAGCAGCACCACCGAGTACGGCTGGCGGCGCACCCGGTCGGTCAACTGCCCCGACTCCCCGTAGCCCACATACCCGGGCGGGGCACCGATCAGCCGCGACACCGAGTGCTTCTCCTGGAACTCCCCCATGTCCAACCGCAGCAACCGGCCCGCATCCCCGAACAGCGCCTGCGCCAACGCCCGAGCCAGCTCGGTCTTGCCCACACCCGTGGGCCCCAGGAACAAGAAGTTGCCGATCGGCCGCTCCGGGTCGGCCAACCCCACCCGGGCCCGCCGCACCGCCTCGGCCACCGCCGCCACCGCCGCGTCCTGCCCCACGACCTTGGCCTGCAGCTGCTCCTCCAGCCCCAGAAGCCGCGAGACGTCCTCGGCGCTGACATCGGCCACCGGGATTCCGGTGCGCGAGGCCACCACATCGGCGACGTCGTCGGCCACCACCGTCGGCTCGAACACCGCCGCCGAGCGCACCTGCCCGCCCCGCCGCAACCGCACCCGGCTGCACGCCTGATCCAGCAGGTCCACCGCCTTGTCCGGCAAGAACCGGTCGGCGATGTAGCGCTGGGACAGCTCCGCGGCGGCTGTGAGCGCGGCCTCGTCGATGCGCACCCGGTGGTGGCGCTGGTAGCGCTCCCGCAAACCCCGCAGCACCACCACGGTCTCGTCCACGCTGGGCTCGTCGACCATGATCGGCGCGAAACGCCGCTCCAGCGCCGGATCCTTCTCGACGTGCTTGCGGTACTCCTCGACCGTGGTGGCGCCCAGCAGCCGCACCTCGCCGCGCGCCAGCGCGGGCTTGAGCATCGTGCCCGCGTCCATCGACCCCTCACCGGCGCCGGCACCGACGATGCTGTGCAGCTCGTCGATGAACACCAGCACCGACTCGCGGTTGGCGCGGATCTCGGTGAGCACGTCGCGGAACCGCGACTCGAACTCGCCCCGGTACTTCGCCCCGGCCACCATGCCCGCCAGATCCAGCGACACCACCCGCAGATCCGCCAGCGACCACGGCACCTCACCGGCCACGATCCGCCGCGCCAGGCCCTCCACGATCGCGGTCTTGCCCACGCCCGGATCACCCACGAACACCGGGTTGTTCTTCGAGCGCCTGCCCAGCACCTCGATGGCCTGCTCGATCACCGCGTCCCGGCCCACCACCGGATCCAGCTTGCCCGCCCGCGCCAGCTCGGTGAGATCCATCCCGAACTCGTCCAGCCGCGGGGTCAAGCTCAGCACGCTGCGACCGCCACCGCCCTCACCGAGCTCGATGGCTCGCGCCAACGCACGGCCGGCCACCGAATCGGCGTCCGCGGCCAGCCCCAGCACCACGTGCCGCGCACCCACCACATCAGCGCCCTCGGCCAACGCCTGCCGGTAGGCGCCCAGCAGCGCCCGCCGCGCCGCCGAGGACAGCACCGGAGAGCCCTGCAACAGCGGTTCCTGCACGGCGATCACCGCCGAGCGCACCGCCTCGGCGAGCTCACCCACCCGCACACCCGAGGAACTCAGCAGCTCGGCCGTGGCCGGAACCTGCGTGACCGCCCACAGAAGGTGCGAGCTGTCCAACTCGGGAGAACCCCAGTCCACGGTGGCCCGCACCGCCTTGGACACCACCTCGTGCGCCTGCTCGTCGAGCAGCGCGCTCAGCGCCGCCGACTGCGCGGCCGCCTCACCGGAACCGGCGAGCACGTCGCGGAACAGCGAATCGAAGGCAGCAGAGGAGTCTCCGGCACTGCCGCGATCCAACCGTGCCACCTCCACACACGACGAACATCGCCCGCCGACCCGAAAACCCGGATGCGGCAGGCGATGTCGAACCTCAGCGGACGGCCACCCACCCCCGCGACAACGGTGGCTCGACCGGTGAACACCTCACCGGGATGCCGCCGCCACCGTCGGTGCCGCTCGCAAAACCCCTGCGCACGGACCCCTTCTCGCACCCGGAAACCCGGCGCCACCGCGCATGATCATTGTGGCACGAGGAATCCGGCAACCCGGGCCCGGGTGCGCGGCGGCTCAGCTGGCGCGCTGTTGTGCCTGCTCTATGGCATCGGCCAACCGCGACAGCTCCTTGCCGATGTGCGACAGGCGCTCGGACATCACGCTGGCGTGCCCCGACAGCGGCCCCACGTGACCGGCCGCGCGCAGCCACTCGGTGACCCCCGACAGGCCACCCGACATGCCCTCCACGGTCAGCGAGAAACCGCGCATGACCTTCTCGATCTCCTCGACGCTGTGCGCCACACCCGGATCGCGCAGCCGCTCGCCCAGCGCCACGGTCGCCTCGCCGACCTGACGAGCGACCTCCGAGGAGTAACCCGACTCGGCTCCCGCCTCCTCACCGCGTCTGCCCGAGCGACGCGACGGCGGGCCGTGCTTACCCGCCTGAGACGACGAGTGGTCGGAATGTCCAGCGGCAGTCATAGCGAACCAATCAACCCGAATCCAGTACCAACTCCACCCCGACCACCACGCGCCCGGCCGGTCCGGCACGTGTTGTCCGGATCCCGGGCTTGTCGCAGCACAGGAGTAGGTGCGGAGAGGTTAGCGCGTCCCGGCCGGGCGTGGTGAAGGCGATGCGCAAGCATTATCTTCAGACCCCGCTGAACCCGCCGAGATCACCCCGCCGCGCCCGCGGCGCCACCAGCCGAGATCACCCACCGGACTTACTGCGGTGCGCACGGTGATCGGTCTCAGCGCTGCTCGCCGAGCTCGGTCAGCAGCGCGTTGATCTCCTCATCGGTGGTGGCGGCGAAGTCCCGGTAGAACTGCCCGACCGCGGCGAAACCCACCGGTTGCAGCACGCACACCACCGCATCGGCCTCACCGCGCAGCGCCCGTACCGACTCCGGCGACCCCACCGGCACGGCCAGCACCAGGTGCCGGGGCCCGGCCTCGGCCAGCATCCGCAACGCCGCCCGCGCGGTGGCGCCGGTGGCCAGCCCGTCGTCGACCAGCACCGCATCACGACCGGCCAGCTCCACCGGCTCACCGTGGTAGAGGTGCTCGCGGCGCGCGGCCTCAGCGCGCTCGCGCTCGCAGGCCGCCGCCAGATCGTCGAGGTCGAGCCCGAACGAGCGCACCAGCCCGTGGTCGTAGCCGGGCGGGCCGTGCGCGGTGACCGCGCCCAACGCCAGCTCGGGCTGACCCGGCGCGCCGATCTTGCGGGCCACGCACACCCGCAGCGGGGCACCCAGCTCCCGCGCCACCTCGGCGGCCACCGGAACACCTCCGCGCGCCAGACCGAACACCACCGGGTCGACCAGGTCCAGGCCGTGCAGGTGCCCGGCCAGCACCTGACCGGCGTGGGCGCGATCGTCGTAACCGGTCGCGCCGGAGTGCCGGGATCGCGTTCGAGGCATCGCGCGCCCCTTCCCACCACATCGGGGCCACCCCTGGGGGTGCCCACCGCGGTGGTGCGGGCAAACCGCCGTCACCGCCGCAGCGCGCTCACCCGCAGCACCCGCAGCCGGTTGAGCGCCGCGGCCACCTCCAGCGGCCGGGGTACCGCGAAATCACCCACGAACCGCTCGTCGACGGCCGCCACCCCGCGCTCGGCGATGTCGGCGGCCAACGCCTCGAGCACCTCGGCGATGCTGGCGCGCCCGTCGAGCACACCGCGCCGCGCGCAGCTCACCAGCGCCAGGCCGATACCGGTGACCTGGGAGGCGTCGACGATCTGCTCCACCCCGCGCAGCTCCACCGTGGACTCGCCGAGGGTCAGCGCGTCGGTGCCGCGGGCGCGGATCTTGGGGCGTTCGGTGGGGATCGAGCGCGGATCGACCACCCGGTGGCCCAGCGGCGGGTAGCCGTCGGCTTCGCTGTGCCGCCCGGTGGGGCGGGCCTGCGCGAGCTGCCGGGCCCGGTCGGTGACGTCGCGCGCCCGGTAGGCGTCCATCATCACCACCCGGTCGGCGACGTCCATGTAGTCACCCGAGCCGCCCATGACCAGCACCGTCGACACGCCGTGAGTGGTCCGCAGCGGGCGGATGAGGTCGACGAACGGCGTCAGCGGCTCGGCGTCCTTGGCCACCAGCTCCTGCATGCGGGCGTCGCGGATCATCAGGTTGGTCGCCGCGGTGTCCTCGTCGACCAGCAGCACCCCGGATCCGGCCTCGACGGCCTCGGTGATCGCGGCGGCCTGGGAGGTCGATCCGGAGGCGTTGTCGGTGGAGAAGTCCCGGGTGTCGGCGCCGGTGGGCAGGTGCGAAACGAACGGGCTGACGTCCACCCGGTGCACGCGCCTGCCGTCCTCGGCGCGGACCTTGGCGGTGTCGGCGCGCGCCACCACCAGCTCGCGGCCGTCCCCGGGAACGTGGTCGTAGACGCCCTGCTCCAGGGCGCGCAGCAGCGTGGACTTGCCGTGGAAGCCGCCGCCGACGATGAGGGTGATGCCCTCGGGCACGGCCATGCCGGTGACCTCGCCGCGGTGGGGCAGGCGCACGGTGGCGCGCATCGACTCCGGTGAGGAGAACGCGACACCGCTGGTCAGGGGGCGTTCGTCGATGCCGCTGCGGCGCGGCAGGATCGCTCCGTCGGCCACGAAGGCCACCCAGCCGCGTTCGGTGAGGGCCTCGCGCAGGGCGTGGGTGTCCTCGACGCTGTCGACGAAGGCGCGGGCCTGCTGCTGGTCGGCGGTGCTCCAGCGCAGCGCGGTCTCGACCGCGTGGGGCAGTTCGTCGCAGAGGGTGCGTTCGGCGGCGCGGCCGTCGATGGTGCGGCCGCGGCCGGGCAGGTCGATGCCCATGCGCACCCGCACCGCGCCCTGGTGGATCTGGCAGGAGCTGCGGTCGAGGACCTGCTGGCCGCCCGCGTCGACCCGCAGCCTGCTGTCGTCGAGCGCGCGGTGCAGCCGCCGGGCCAGGTGTCCGGCCAGGGCGCGGGCGCGCACCGGGTTGTCGTGGAGGTCGGCGGGCAGACCCGCGTGGTCGGCGTCGACGGTGACCTGCACGCGGCTGGCCGGGGCGTAGGGGTCGGGTTGGACGCGCTGGACCTGCAGGGTGAAGCCGTCGAATCGCCAGGAGCCGGTCAGCGACTTGTAGCGGCCGTAGCTGGCGCCGTGCATGCCGCCCAGTTCCTGGCGCAGCCGCTGCGCGTCGCCTCGGGCGGCGGTGGGGTCGCGCTGGGGCTGGGCCGGTGAGGTGCGGGGGCCGCTGTGCCGGGGCCCGCCCCGGCCGCCGTGTCGCTGTGCCATGCACACAGGGCTACCGCAGCGGCGCCGGAATCTCCAACCGGCCATGATCCAGGCCACAGTGGACACACTGTGGACCCGTGTGGTCTGCGGGTTTCCCCCGAAACTGCGAAACATTCGCGCGTCGTGATCGGGCACGGGTGCTGACGTCGGGTTATCCTCTGCGGGCGCCCGCAAGATCAGCCGTCAACGACCTTCCGGGCAGGCCGCGGCGGGTGTGCCGCCGCGACCGGCCCGCTCTCACACCGGCACCCCGCCCGGCGGGTGTGCCGGTGTCCAGTGAGGAGGCCAGAGATGTTCCCACCGTCCGGTCGTCACCGGTGTCGCGCGGCATCGCCCCGCCGCAGGGGTTCGCTGGTGTTACTGGCCGTCGTGGCCGCCCTGATCGGGGCTGCCTCCCCGGCGCAGGCCGCCGCACCCCGCCTGGATCCGAACGACACCCACGGCGCGTGGATCGGCCACAGCGCGGGCCGCGAGGCCTCCGGTGAGCGGACCTCGGGGCAGGTGCCGGCCGGTGCGCTGGCGGGCATGGACGTCAGCGGTCACCAGGGGCAGGTCGACTGGCCCCGGGCGTACGCCGACGGGGCGCGGTTCGCCTACGTCAAGGCCACCGAGGGCAGCGGGTTCCGCAGCTCGTCCTACGCCCAGCAGTTCCACGGCGCGGCGGCGGCGGGAATGGTGCGCGGCGCCTACCACTTCGCGCTGCCCGACCGCGCGCCCGGCGCGGTGCAGGCGAACTTCTTCGTCGACAACGGCGGCGCGTGGACGCCGGGCTCGGGCACGCTTCCCGGTGTTCTGGACATCGAGCACAACCCCTACGGCGAGACCTGCTACGGGATGGACCCGGTGAGCATGTCGCGCTGGATCGCCGATTTCTCGGGCACCTACCAGGCGCGCACGGGCAGGGCTCCGGTCATCTACACGACGGCGTCGTGGTGGAACCAGTGCACGGGCACCAACCCGGACTTCGCGGCGCACAACCCGCTGTGGATCGCCCGGTACGCCCCGGAGATCGGCCCGCTGCCGGCGGGCTGGAACTTCCACTCGTTCTGGCAGCACTCCGACACCGGGCCGCTGCCGGGCGGCCAGGACGTCTTCAACGGTGACTTCGGCCAGCTGGCCGCCTTCGCCGGCTGATCACCGGACACAACAAGGTGGGCCGTCCCTTCTCGCGGGACGGCCCACCTTCTGCGTTGTTCCAGCGGTGCGTTCTACTGCCCGAGCAGCTCCGGCGGGATGGGCTGGTCGTTGTTGATGGCCTCGAACATCTGGCTGGCCTTCTCCTTGTCCCAGACGATGACCGAGCCGCCGTCGGAGTCCTCCCCGAAGCGCCCGAAGGGCACCTGGGTGGTCACCCCCTGGCCACCGCTGACGTCGCCCATGGCCAGGGCCAGCGACATCAGGTGCCAGATGTGGTCGGAGTCGTTGACCAGGAAGGTCTTGCTCGCCCCGGAGGCCAGCGGGAACAACCGGAACGGGTTGATCAGCGTGGCGGGGCTGGTGCCCTTGTCGACCAGGGCGCCCAGCAGCTTGCGCTGGTTCTCGGCGCGTTCGAGGTCGCCACCGTCCAGGGAGTAGCGGGCCCGGACGAACCCGAGGGCCTGGGCGCCGTCCAGCTCCTGGCAGCCCTGGGGCAGGTGGACGTTGGCCATGGGGTCGTCCATGGGCTTGTCCAGGCACATGTCGACTCCGCCCACGGCGTCGACCAGGTCGGCGAACCCGCTGAATCCGATCTCGGCGTAGTGGTCGATGTGCACGCCGGTGTTCTGCTCGACGGTCTGGGCCAGCAGCTGCGGCCCGCCGAAGGAGAACGCCGAGTTGAGCTTGGTCTTGCCGTGCCCGGGGATGGCGACGTAGGAGTCGCGCGGGAGGCTGATCAGCGCCGGCTGCCCACCGCCGCTGGGGATGTGCACCAGCATCATCGAGTCGGTGCGGCGCCCACCGGCATCACCGGCGGAGAGCTCCTCGCGCCGGGCGTCGTCGAGCCCTTCGCGGGAGTCCGAGCCCACCAGCAGCCAGTTGCTGCCCGCCGAGTTGCCCGCCTGGCCTTCGAAGTCCAGGGCCGCGGTGCGCTGCAGCATGCTGTCGAAGTAGAACACCAGCGCACCCAGCAGCACCACGACGATCAGCAGCGCGATGCCGATGCGCTTGCCCCAGCGGGGCCTGCTGCGCCGCCGCGGCGGCGACAGGTACGACTACTAT
>NZ_SMKS01000087.1:0-22208 GCF_004348435.1 Saccharopolyspora terrae
CAGCTCAAAAACTGGCGCATCCTGCGCAAACTACGCTGCTGCCCCTACCGGGCCGGACGCATCGCCAAGGCCATACACGCCCTGCTGAACTACGAACTCACCGCCACAGCAGGATGAAAAAGGCTCAGTGATCCGCTACGCAAAGAGGCATACAGGCTCGACGCCGAACATCGGAACCTGTACCAGCGTCAGCGGTCGAACTGCGCGGAAGGCTCTGCGTGGAAATCGCCTGATTGGGATGCGTCGACACCTCGCAGGTGACGTAGTTGAGCACGGAATTCCGTGAATCAGGCCTGTCCTTCGAGAAGGGTCAAGGTGGTTCCTGGCACCGGAATCGTTTTAGTAACACGGAGCCCAGCGGCGACGAAGAGGGCAGCAACTTCATCGGTGGTGCGTTCGCGGCCAGTGAGCATGGCTAGCATGATTAGGTCGAGCAGCTTCCCGGAGTTGTGTTCGTTGCCGCGTGGGATGGCAGCGTCGATAGCGAGGACCCGGGCTCCAGGGTTTGCCGCATTGGCGCAGTTCTGCAGGATTCGGACGGATTCGTCGTCGCTCCAGTCGTGTAAGATGTTCTTGATAAGGTACACGTCCCCGGAGGGGACTTCGGCGAAGAAGTCACCGTCGCGTGTTTCCCACCGGCCCGCGATATCGGGTACGTCAAGGACGTGCTCGGCGAGCACGTGTTCACGGTCGAACAGTACACCCCGAAGCCCGGGGCTTACCTGCAGCACCGCCAGCAGCAGCCCGCCGTGCCCGCCGGCGAGATCGATGATCGTACCGGTTTCCGGCCAGATGTAGTTGTCGACGACGATTGCTGTTTCCAGTTCGGTAAGCGCGGCCATGCCCCTGTTGAACGCGTCGTTGTCCTCAGGGTTGGCGGCGGCGTACTCCCAGAATCCAGTGCCGAACAACTTATTGAAGCTGGGTTCGCCGTTCGCGACCGCGTGGTGAATTTCTCCTACCGCGCGCCACTTCAAGTGTTCGGTGAAAAATAGGACACCCTGCTTGATGCGGCTGTTCTTGCTGAGTCCTTCTGCCTGAGGTGTCATGGCGAACACGCCCGGCTGGTTTTCGGTGAACACTCCCTTGGTGGCCAGGACTCGCAGAATGCGGTACAAGCTTTCCGCGCGCACGTTGGTACTGTGCGCCAGTTCTGCAACGGACAGTGGGCCTGTGGCGAGGTAGTCGGCGATTCCTAAAAGGGCTGCGGTACGGAGCGCGGCCGGATAGACGTAGCTCAGTGCGTCGTCGATCAGGGATGTGGAGAAGCTGTTCGACGCATTCAGGTCCGTGTTGGTCACAAAAAGCCCTGCCTTTCAGCTGACGATGCCGAGAGCGAGCGGAAAACTAGGTGTTCCGCCGAGGAGGTAAGCCCCGGCCGATTGGGTGATCACGTCTTGACTCAGCACGTGTTGGCATATCGTGTCGAGATCTCGGGACCATCGGCCCAGCGGTGATGCGGTGTAGACCGAGGTGGAGCCGAACAGGTCGTACAACCGTCGGACGATGCGTCGAGAGGCGCGCATGGTGTGCTGGCAAACCAGCATGATTTCGATGCGTTCGTCCGGCGACAGGACGTTGAGATTGCCGCCCTGAACTCGGCGCCAGTGGTGCTCGAGGGAGCTGTAGACGGCGTGACGCATTGCGATACAGTCCCGTTCGCACTCCCCGATTGTCTTCTGTATCCGATAATCGTTGGCCTTGTTTTTGGATCGCACGGTGTCGCGGGCATAGTTCAACGCCGCTCGGGCGACACCGAGGGGAACGCCGGGCATGTTTCGGATGAACGCCTCCGGCGTGGCCAGTGGGCCAGAAAGGCGCGGAGTGCTGAGATTCACGACGTGGTCGTCTTGAACGAACACGTCTACGACCTCGAAATCGATTGATCCGGTTCCGACGAGACCAGTTGAGTGCCACGTGTCGTGCAGCGTGACGTCCGCGGAGTCGAGGATCAATAGCCGATAGGAAGGGTTTCCGGCAGCGTCGGTGTCCGCTTCTCCGTCGGTAACGATATGCGCTCCGGCGAACACTCGGTCGGCATGCGTAATTCCGGAAGCAAGGCTCCACCGACCGCTGAGCCGATACCCACCCGAGACACGCTTGGCGCGACCCATAGGGCTGACCATGCCCGCGATGGTTGTATCGAGCGTCGGAAATAGGGATTTTAGGGCGGATTCGGGCAAGAATCGGGCGAACACGCCACAGTCCGAGTTGATCATGCTACACCAGGCGGCCGAGGCATCGGCGTAGGCCAGAGCTTCCAATACTTCGACTTGCTGTGCGATTGTGAGGTCCGGCCCGCCATGTTCGGCGGGCCAGCACATCCGGAACACGCCAGTGCGCCGCAGCATCTCCACCACGTCGGCGGGGAGCCGCCGAGCTCGTTCGATGTCGTCGCTGCGTTTCGCCAGTGTAGGCGCGAGGTTGCACGCAGCGGCAAGAATCTCATCAGCCGTGTTAGGAACGTTCATTATCGGCCACCCCCAGGTGGACTTTCCGAGGAGTCGCTCTCGGGACGCAACCGCCTCGATGATGGTGTCCTCGTCTTTGCCGCCTGCTGCACGTAGTACAGCTCCGACCGGAAAGGCCTTTCGCATTCGGCCACGAACTCGTTGAATAGGTTCGTGTAGATCCGCTTTCAGAATGATTCCACATTTGCAGCAATTCCTTGCGCTGACCCTTCGGCTGCAATCATATTACCTAAGTGGCTCACGATGCGATGCATTTGTAAGCGCAGGTAGTTGACTTTGGTTTTTGATGCACGTATATCGCGGATTTGTGCACCAATCATCGTTGCTCCCGATGGAATGATCGCGGCCCTAGCTCTTCAATCTCGTAGCCGTTCGGATATGACAACGACACTGGAAGTACCGGACGGGAGTCCGGACGAGTTGGTCCAACACGCAGCAGTTGAGCCCGGACGTATAGGGCCCAATGCGCGATCTTGCGGGCTGTGGCGCTAGGCTTCGGGTAACGAAGCGCGGCGAGCAAAGGTGGGTCCATAGCCGCCTTCGCTGCGTGCTTCAGCACGGGGGCGATCGGGCGCGGGTACCAGGAGGTGAACAGTTTCAAGGTGGCGTCAGCAACGCGGCGCCCGCCGTGGTCAACGGCGAATTGGTCTCGTTCATAGTCATTGAGAAGCTTGGCGAACTCGTCGTAGGTTTCTGGGATGTCGGAGATGTGCATTCCCTGACCGAGGTAGCGCATGCTGTTGGTCAATGCGCGCACCTCGTTGGGATGTAGGCGTCTCCAGCCGAACTGCTCAATCCAGCGGACCGGGGTAACCACGAACGTCGCCAACGTGTAGAGGTAGTCGTCGTTGCTGATCCTGAACCGGCTATGGATGGCGTTGAGCTGATCTAGCGCCCGAAGTCCGCGGTCGCTGTTAGCTCCCCAATAGAAGATTTCGAACAGGATGAGACGGGTGTCGTCGTAGCGTTTCTGGGGGCGCTGTGTGAGCTCCCCTGTGCGGTCCAGCAGTCCGCCGATGCTGGGGACCGCGTAGGTTCGGAACAGCGCGAGCTCGAGGGCCTTGGTGATATCCCATGGAAACTCGTACACCAGGAGAAGGCGGAAGATCTCGTAGTGGTCACGGTCGGGGTCAAGAGCGAGTATCTGCTGGAGTCGGTCGAATCGGCGCATTATCGGGGCCCTCCGGTGAACTCGTCCTCGCTGTAGCGTGGGGAAGCATGATTGTACCAGCGGGAAAGCCCGATCCAGTCCCGTGCGGTACGCATACATGCCCGGCATGCTTCGGAGACGTCGTCCCTCTTTCCTTCGAGTTCGGCGAGCATGCGTTGCTCTGCATTCAGAAAGCGTTCGACGTAGCCGGCGGCGAGGGTGCGCATCTTGTCAAGCGCTTCGGCGCGAGTCAATCCTTCGTGTCCCATGAATACGGCTCCGAGGTTGTGCGTGTGACCCGCCGCAAGTTCCATCGGTAGAGACACCATGTCGTTGTGGATCACGCAGAAGATTTGAGCAGCATCCATCACTGACCGGTAGGGGTCTTCTTCGCGCATTTGCTTGGGTAGGGCAGAACCGGCATTGAGTTCGGCAAGGTCAACCCAAGCCTCGGTGAACCAGGTTCCGTGGCGCAGGGCCATGTACTCGCGCTCAGTCGGCTGGTAGCCCGCGCTTCGTTGCCGGTGTTCCTCGGTGAACTGGGCGAAGATCTCGGCGAGATGCCTCGCGAACCGGCTTTCCCACTCAGTGCCCATCCCCTGGGCGTAGAAGCGGCGCACGATGTTCGCCAAACCGCGCACCATCGGATCCGAGTGCTTCTCGTGGTCCTCGGGATCCTTTGCGGCAGCGGCCAAGTCGTGATGGGTCGATGGCCAAGCCCGATCCGGGGCAAAGAAGTAGTCGTCGTAGATGAAGACCCAGACCATGAAATCGTTGATCGCGGCCACTGCAGCCCAGGAACCGCCGATGTAGCAACGCGGAACGAGCGTGGTGCAGAGGTATTTGTGATATCGGGCGGCGATCTCGGGGGTGGCGATTCCCTGGTCGATTAGCCAACCGCAGGTTCGTTCAGCAACGTCGTGTGCTCGTGGATCAACTCGGTCGGTGAAGCATGTTTCGACGAGTTCGATCGTCGGCAGATTGCTCATGCCGTCCCCCACGCGTAGTAGATCCCGAGTCCGAGGTCCGCGGTGCTTGGGTTGGACAGGTAGTCGTTAAATGAGTTCACTTCGTGTTCTTGGATGCGTTCTGGCGCGGCGACTGCGTCTACGGCGGCCGTCTCGACGACCAGGCGCAACGACTTGATGTGGGATTGCGCCCACGCGTTTCCTCCGTAGATGGGCGGGAACTCGACTCGGCACCCGATGTCGCGGAGTCCGGCCCTGTTCATCTCGGCTGGGAGACTCCAGCCGCAGGAGAAGTCGGCACCGCTAACCTTCTCAACAAGGTTGAAGCAGCGGTCCATCGTCTTCTTGTAGATGGGGTCCGCCATGTTTGGTGGTAGTACGGGGTCGCCGATGACAAGCCGTCCGCCTGTGTTGAGCCACGCGGTGAGTCGTGTGATGACATCAGGTCGATTGTGGGTCCATGCGACAACCATTCGCGCGTGGATGATGTCGAATCCGGGCTTGAACGCCGGGTCCTGCTCGTCATGAGTGATGTCACCTGCGAGCCAGGTGACGTTATTGTCGGTGCCGATGTAGTCGAGGAACCGCAGGTCTCGGTCGAGGGCGGTGACATCCGCGCCGAGCCTGGACATCCATAGGGCGATGGTTCCGGTGCCGGCGCCGACTTCCAGGCATCGGAGGCCTTCACTAATGCCGATTTCGGTGAGTGTTTGGGTGGTGAATTGGTCGAGGACCTCGGTCTGGCTGTCGAGCCGATCGGCTTCTTCCGCGGTGCTGGTTACGGGGAAGATGGTTTCACCGTAACCAGGGTTCTTGCGAGAAGTTTCGCGCGCTCGGCGAGCAGTGTGCTCTTGCATGTGGTCATCAACCTCCAGTCGAGCAGCTTCTCTAACGAACTTTTTCCTGGGTTCTGTGGATGGCTATTTCGACCGTGGTACTGCTGTCATAGGTAGCATGTTCGGGCGCAAGAACGTGTCCGGAACCGGTCGCACGAACTGTCCATTGATGGGTTGCAGAGACCACCGTTGCGCGATCGACGCGACAGAAAGCCGGAGTTCGACGGAGGCGAATTCAGCACCGAGGCAGGTCCGCGGACCTTTGCTATAGGGCATCACGTTGCGGTGGAGCGACTGTTCGAACTTCTCGACGATCCACCGGTCAGGGTTAAACCGGTTCGGTTCCGCAAACACGCGAGGGTCTCGGTGCAGGGCTGAGTGACTGAACAGAACCTCGGTCCCTGCAGGCATTTCAACGTCGGCGATAGTGACAGTTTCCACAGCTTTACGAGTGTTGATCAGCAGCCCGTAGAGCCGAAGAGACTCTTCTACAACTGCTGCCACATACGGTAGGTTCGGTAGATCGTCGAACTGGACTGGTCGACCTTCGAGTACGACGTCCACTTCTTCGTGTAGTTTCCTCTCGACGTCGGGGTGTTGACCAACCCCATGGAAGGCCCACGCGAGGCTACGTCCGGTGCTATCAGTGCCGGCGAACAGGAGGCCCACGACTTCGTCGCGGACCAGGTCGCGGTCGAGAGGTTCCCCTGTGTCGGGGTCGGTCTCGTTCAGTAGAAGGGTGAGGCAGTCGTTTCGGGTGTCTTCGTGCTTCTCGAGGTCGCGTTGCTTGACGATGCGTTCGACGATGCTGTGGAGGTACTTCCTGAAATAGGCGATTCTATTTCTGTCGATTGCCGACTCCGGGGCTATGAGCCTCATGAAGGCACTGCTCTTGTCGTAATCAAACGCGTCCCAGACGTCGTCTGCCAGCCCGCTTCCCGCTGGTTCGTTCAGGATGGTGCGCATAAACATCCCACGGACGATCCGCATGGCCTCTTGGTCGAACTCCAGGCGCTGCCCCGAGATCCACGACCCAGTGACCCGGTAGATCTCCTCGACCAGGCGAGGGGCGAAATCACGGGCGATGCGGTCTTTGTGGAATAGAGGTTGAATGAGTCGGCGCTGCTTGCGGTTGGACTGGTTATCTGCGACGAGCATCCCGTTGCCAGCGCCGACGACTCGCAGTTCCTCTTGTCCCCGCCCCTTTTCGAACTTCCGGTATTGCTCCACGAGGACCTGGTGAGCAGCGTCAGCGTCGGTGAGGACGTAGGCGTGGATCCCTCCGAGATCAACGCGTACGACCCTACCGAGAGTGCTCAGTGAGTCGAGGAAGGCGATGGGCTCGCGGGCGAGTTCGCCCATGTGTCCCACCATCGGTAGCCGCCCTGGCGCGACCGGGACTGGTAACGCTTTCGACATCGTGCTCCACTCCTGAGGGACGTCAAGCGGAGAGTGTGTTTTCTATTTCTTCGGTGAGCTGGTCCGCTTGCTCAGCGGTGAAGTAGCGGCGGGGTTGCATCACGTCGAGGCTGATCACCCCGTTGGAGGCCTCTCCGATCCCGATCGCCGGGTAGGTGATGGGGGTTTCGACGGGAAAGCTGGGTGGGGACGCTGTAGTCCCCGTAGGCAGGGTGAGTGGGTTGCATCGCCCGAGGAGGCTGCTCGCGATGAGCGCGGAATTTTGGGCGGCGGCTCTCTTCCAGAGGCGCGGGAAGGCGGCGAACTCTCGCTGTGGAGTTTGGCGGCTGATGGCGGAGCGGAGTTGTCGCCAGATGTCGCGCGCAACGTTTTCGGGTGGGGTATCAGAAGCAACGGAAAGGCTGGTGTAGGCCGGCGCGGCGGCGAAGACCATGTGGTCCTGAGGAAGTGGAGGGTTCAGGTGGGGCCGCAGGTCCACGGGGGTGGTAAAGGTCATCGGAAGTGGTGATCTGATGGAGGTGATGCAGCGGCGGGCGGCGACGGTGAGCGCGCCAAACAGGAACGCATTGGTCCCTAGGCCGGAGCTTCTTGCGCGTTGAGTGATCAGGGCAGCGCGACGTGGCGGGATCTCGATGCGGCGGCAGTGCACTCCGCTTTCGTCTCCAACGGCGTGGTGGGGAATCGTCGCGGTCGGTTCCGGGCTAAAGTTTTCGGAGCGGAACCTGTTAAGGTCCTCTTGACTGTAGGTGCCGCGCAGGAGGTCTTCGACGGGTTCGGGAAGTCCCCTGGTTCCAGGTGTGGTGGGTGGCGGTGTGGCGTTAGTGGTTGCGGTGTATATCCGCCAGAGGAGTTCGTGTAGTGCGAGCACGCTGGCGCCGTCGCTGATGGCGTGGTGCACAGCGAGGAACACAGTGTGGCTTTGGTCGCTATTGCGCACTACGGAGGGACGGAAAACGGAGCCTTCCTTGGGGAAGAGCGCGGTAGCTTGGTGGAAGTCGGTGTTGGTGATGAGCTCCGGCGGTTCATATGTGGGTTCGCACCGCAGAAGTGGGCCGTGTGGGGACGAGGCAAGTCGCGCCCGCAGGACGTCGTGATGTTCATGGAGGGCACGAACCGATTCACGGAGCGCGTCTAGGTGCAGCGGGCCGTGGAGGGTGTAGGTCACGACGACCGGTACTCCGGATTCGGCACAGGCGGCCTCGGTGGTCGCGAGTGCACGTTCTTGACCTTCGTGGACTAGTGTCATAGTTCTTCTCCGGACATGACGATCTCCTCACCCGTGGCGGCGCCTTGTGTCCCGGCACTCCGGGACGGGCGGGCAGTTGGTGATCAATCCGTCGTTGTTAGCTGCTTTCCCCGCTTTCCTGCTGCTCGCCGACGAGCATTGCCCGCTAGATCAGTGTTGTGGCGATGACTTCCCCTTTCTGGCCTTTGATCGCTTTTTCGTGATCATAGAAGCCTTGGTGGCCCGGTAGGTCCCCGCTGCTGACATCTCCATCGGTTTGCCGGTGCTATGCAGCGTCCACCGGGACGCGATGCTGGCGATCCAAACCCGACTCTCGTACCAGGCAAACGTATCCCCGATGCACTTCCTCTTCCCCTGACCGAAGGGGGCCCATGTCCCGTCTCGTGGCTGCACCACCTCACCGGGAAGCCACCGGTCAGGGTTGATGCGGATTGGGTCCGGGTAGAACGCGGGGTCTCGGTGTACTGCGGTCGGGCTAAAGATGATTTCATTACCTGGATTGATGCGCGTCTCTCCGAGGTCGACGGGCTCCACAGCGTTACGCATCAAGATCCATGTCGGGGCGTACACACGCAGAATTTCGGTGACGAACGCTGCAAGGAAGGGGAGGTCGTCGATGTTTTCAGCGGTTACCGGGGCGCCGTTCAGGACGGCGTCTACCTCTTGGTGCAGGCGCTCCGCCATATCCGGGTTCCGGTCAATCTCGGAAAAAGCTGCGGTTACGACGGAGGAGACGGTTTCGACTCCTGCGAGCATCAGCGTGACTACCTCGTCGACGATCTCATCGTCGGTCATGGAGGTCCCGTCCGGGTGCTGATCACGGAGCATCGTGGAGATGATGTCGTCGTAGTATCCGCCGCTTTCGCGCCGGCGTTGGATCAGTGACCACGTCTCATCACGCAGTGCTCTGCGGCCCTCCTCAAACTTCTTGTTACCTGGCGTAGGTAACCTCGTGATCAGGTCCGGAAGGAAAATCCTGACCCCGATGCCAGCAATGAATCGGTCTATCACCTCTTCAGTAACTACGGCCAGCTCACGCGCCCCTCCCGGGTCGCTGAACATGGCTTTCGTGAGGGAGTGGGTCGCCAACCGGGTCAGTTCTTTATCTGCTTCGATGGTGGCGCCGTCCGACCACCCGGAAGTGATCTCCGCTACCGCTTCGACGAACTTGGGGATGTAGCGCTCGACACTGAGCCGATTGAACATGGGCTGCATTAACCGGCGGTTCCGTTTGTGCTTCTCACCTTCAGAGCTGATGATCCCGTCACCGACGTACGGCCGGGTACGCAGGATGATCGTTCCTTTGACGAATTTGTCGGCGTCGGTGACGAGAATCTGCCGGATAAGACCCGGGTCGTTGACGAGGTAAGCATCCTTGGTGCCGAGCTTCATCGGAACCAAAGCCCCGCTCTTCCGGGCTTCTTGCATGTAATCCAAGCGCTTCACCGCGAGCTGTGCGGTGCGTCCATACATCGCGAGAGTGCTGGCGCTTCCACTGAAAGGGCAGTTCATGGCTTCTCCAGCCGATGGTTAGTGTCGCCACATGTCTTCCTGGGAGGATTGGTAGCGGCATGTTTCCATGATCCAGTCGAGTTTGCCGCGAACCTCCTCGGCCATTGCCGTGGCGTAGCGGTGAGCCCGGTCTTCACTGAAGGCCCTGGTGACCTGGTCTTTGAGGTTCATGAAGTTGCTCATCGGGTTCACCGCCGAGCTTTAGGGCCTCGTCGATAAGGGTGTCAACTATCTTGTCTTCGGGGACGGTGGTGATCACTTCACCACCAACGAAGATCTGACCCTTGCCGTTACCACAGGACACGCCGATGTCGGCGTCGCGCGCTTCGCCGGGCCCGTTGACGACGCAACCCATAACCGCCACTCGGAGCGGATAGGGAAATCCGTCGAAGGCGGCTTCGACCTTCTGGGCGAGAGTGTGCACGTCGACCTGGGCGCGCCCGCAGGATGGACAGGACACGATCTCCAGGGATTTGGGGCGCATCCCGAGGGAGCGGAGGATGTGGGCACCTACCTTGACTTCGTCCACTGGCGGGGAGGATAGGGAGACGCGGAGGGTGTCGCCGATGCCTTCGGCGAGCAGGACGCCGAAGGCGGTCGCGGACTTGGCTGTGCCCTGCATCGCTGGTCCGGCTTCGGTGACTCCGAGGTGTAGCGGGTAGTCGCAACGTTCCGCCAGGAGCCGGTAGGTGTGGATCACCGTCAGTGGATCGTGATGCTTCACCGAGACCTTGATGTCGCGAAAGTCGTGCTCTTCGAACAGCGAGCACTCCCAGAGCGCGGATTCCACAAGGGCGTCCGGGGTTGCCGCGCCGATTTTGGCGAGCACGCGCGGGTCGAGGGACCCTGCGTTGACACCGATTCGGATCGGCGTGCCGTGGTCCTTGGCGGCCTGCGCGATGTCTTTGACCTTGTCATCGAACTTGCGGATGTTGCCCGGGTTGACCCGGACGGCCGCGCAGCCCGCGTCGATGGCGGCGAACACGTACTTCGGCTGGAAGTGGATGTCAGCGATGACAGGGATCTTGGATCTCCTGGCGATCTCGGGGAGTGCGTCCGCGTCGTCCTGGGAAGGCACGGCGACGCGGACGATGTCGCAGCCCGCGGCAGTGAGTTCGGCGATCTGCTGGAGAGTGGCGTTGATGTCGGCGGTGACGGTGGTCGTCATCGACTGCACCGAGATGGGGTGTTCGTTACCAACACCGACATTGCCGACCATGAGCTGTCTCGTGGGACGACGCTGGGCCAGCAGTCGCGGTGGTGGCTGGAGGAACAGGTCTGTAGGCACTCTTTCCCCTTTCTGCTCGACCGTAGTCATTTGCCCTGACACCCCCTGCGTGGTCGAAGAGTCATCGGCAGATGCCGAATGTGGAGCACGGCCCCAGCGCCTGTTTTGATCTGGTGTTTGGGGAGAGGGTCCAGTTGCCACCGGGCAGCAATCGCGGCGATGGCGACGTGTAGCTGGTTCCACGCGAACGCCTCCCCAATGCATTTGCGACCGCCCGAACCGAACGGGATGAAGAAACGGGGAGGTACGCGTCGTTCAGGGCCCAGCCACCTATCCGGATCGAAGCGGAACGGATCGGAATACGATTCCGGATGGTGGTGTGGGGCGGCTGGGCTGAAGAGGACGTCTCGCCCTGCGGGGATTTCGAATGCCCCGAGCTGCACGGGCTCCGTGGTACGCCGCATGAGCAGCCAGGTGGGACTGTGTACGCGTAGGACCTCGTGGATCAGCGCGTTTGTAAACGGAAGGTGGGAGACGGTACTGCTCTCGACGGAGCGGCCGGCGAGGACGGTATCAACTTCGTTGTGGAGACGGTTGCGGAGGTCGGGCCGTCGACCGAGTTCGTGAAAGGCCCAAGTCAGCGTCGTCGCGCAAGTTTCAATCCCGGCGATGAACAGTGTGAGAATCTCATCGCCGAGCTCCTCCTTACTCATCGGTGTCCCAGTGGCGTCGCGGGCGGCAAGAAGAATGGACATCAGATCGCCGCGGGCCTCACCGTCAGCTTGGTAGGCGGCGATCATCTGTTGGGTAGCCTGGTGCAGCCGCGAGGCGAGCGCGTGGAATCGTCGATTTCCCCTTGTTGGAATTTTGTACAGCCACGTCGCCGGAACGAGAGTGCGCTTGCCGAGAGAATTCACGAGCTCCGGAAGGGAATCCTGCACCAGTGTGCCGAATTCCAGGGCGGCTTCGGTGTTGAACAGTGTGTGGGAGATGATCGACGTCATGAGTCCGTGCATCTCCCGTTCCACCGCTACGGTCTGACCGGCCCGCCAGTTTCCGATGTATCGGCCAGCGGCCTCGGTCATCCGGCTGGTCAGCCCGTTAATGCTGTCGTGATGGAACCCCGGTTGAATCATCTGACGCTGACGCTTGTGGAACTGACCATCCGAGGTGAGGAGTCCATACCCCACGTACGGCCGGGCGCGCTCGAAGAGCAAGCCTTTGGCGAACTTTTTCGCGTCAACGACGAGGGCACGATGAATCAGGTCTGGGGAAGTGAGGACGTGGACCGGCTTAGGGCCGAGATATATGGTGACGGCGTCGCCGTATGCGCGCACGGATAGGAGGTAGTCGAGACGGCTTCCGCGCAGGAGAGGAACCGCGTGTCCGAGTAGAGGCAAGCTCCCAGGTGCAACTGGTATGGCGGATGTACTCATATGGCGGAACTCACCTTATTTCGGTCAACAGCTGGCCGGTACTCCACCTTGTAACGGGCAGTCCTTCGCGACCAGTCGAGGTTTCCGCGAATCCATCCGCGCAAGCTCTGAAGATAGCGGCGCAGTTCAGGGGAAGCTGACGAGGCGACCTCGCGCTCTGCCTTTAAGTATTTTCGTAATTCCGCGTCATGGATACGACCTACTTCGACGAGCGCGTTTTCTAGCGTGCGGCCCTGCCGGGCCAGCAAACTGGGAAGATTGTAGTTGGCGGTCGGAGCTTTCGACTCGACCTCGGCGGGGTAGAGATCATTAATAAGCATAGCAATGTTCGACGACATTACAATCAACTCGCGTACTGGAAAGGATTCGATCTCGTCGGGCGGAACTTCGTAGCCTCCGAGCGCGTCGGCGATGGCCACGCTCGCAGTGAGCCCATTGCGTTGGCGATGCGCGAGGTATTCTCTTAGCGTTGGTTCGCGTTGCTGGCTTCGCCACGCCAGTTCCTCGGCCCATGCCGATACTAGAACGATTAGTTCCCGCCGGGCGCGGCCGAGCTGCGCCGGGGAGGCTATAAGGCCCAACCGTTCCATCACGTCACGCACTGCTGCGAGCACCGCAACGAGAGTGGGATCGCACGCCGGCTCACGGGTAACCTCAAGATCGATACCCGCCACCGTTAATGGTTCGTGCAGCGTACTGATGAGCGAGTGCAGGCGCCCTGAAACCAGGGCTACATCATGGCTAGCCTGGCAATCGTCGAAAAGGTCGTCCATCGCGTTCTGCATGGCAAGGTACTGGCTCCCTAGAACCAGATAGTCAAAATTGACCACGTCGGGGTAAGACAGTGTCGCTAGAAGCCCGAATTTGCTTTGTTCATGCCAGCGCAGATCGCTCTGCTCGGCCTGGAACAAGCCGAGATTCCGGTACCAGTCGCGTACGCTGACATCGGCGCCATCGGCCAGTTCGGGGTCGGCCGTCTGATCGAATGGACAATACAGCTCTGGGATTGGCCATCGAGACATCGTAAGGATCAGCTCCTACTCTTGTTCTCAACACACCTATGTCGTGGCAGAGGCTGGAGGCGCAGGTCTGTAGGCACTGTTGCCCCTTTCGATGCGGTCGGGGTGTCGGTAGATCGATCGGCCGTTGAGGACCTCGTGAACGAGAGTTTCGATACCGGCTGCGTCGAGCAGGCTTTCCCGGAGGATTTGCTCTCGTGTTCCGTGTGGCATGAAGGTGCGCGGAACGCCGAGGTTGAACACCTTGCTATGGGCACCTGCGTCTTGAGCCGCTTGTGCGATAGCCGATCCCATACCGCCGGTCCGGCTTGCGTCTTCGACGGTGAACACGTAGTCGAACCCGGTGAGGAAGTCGAGCAGGGCTGGTGCGGGTGGGATGGGCCAGCGCGGGTCGATGACCGTGGCACCAATGTTGTGGCGTTCGATGTTATGGGCGACTTTGGTGCATTCCTGTGCGACAGGTCCGATTGCCACGAGCAGGACGTTGGTGTGTCCTCGGCTGCTGGTGAGTACGTCGATCCCGTGAACGTGCTCCTGGGTCGGTATGTCGGTACGTGCGGTTGCTTTGGGGTAGCGGATGACGGTGGGGCCGCTGGTGGTGTCCACTGCTTCCCGGAGGAGTTGGCGGAGGCTGGTGGCGTCGCGCGGCGCGCCGATCTGCACTCCTGGGATCGCGGACATGATGACGGGGTCGAAGATGCCGTGGTGGCTTGGTCCGTCGGGTCCGGTGATTCCGGCGCGATCGAGTACGAATGTGACAGGTAGGCGGTGTAGGGCCACGTCCATGAGGGCTTGGTCGAAGGCTCTGTTGAGGAAGGTGGAGTACAGGGCAACGACGGGTTTCGCGCCGCTGAGAGCGAGTCCTGCTGCGCTGGTGACGGCGTGTTGTTCAGCGATGCCGACGTCGTGGACGCGGTCAGGGAATTCTTCAGCGAACGTGCCTAGCCCAGTGGGCAGTAGCATCGATGCGGTGATGCACACGAGATCGGGGTGTTCGTGGCCGATCTTGGTGATTTCCTCACCGAAGACGTGTGTCCAGGTCTGTTTGCTGGGTTTATCGGGTTTTCCGGTGGTGGGGTTGATGACACCAACCGCGTGCATGCGGTCGGCTTCGTGGGCCTCAGCTGGGTCCCAGCCGTGTCCCTTGCTGGTGAGGCAGTGCACCACGACGGGCGAGTGAAGGTCTCGCGCGTCGCTGAAAGCCTTCTCTAGCGCGGCGATGTCGTGCCCATCGATGGGGCCGATATAGTGCAGATCGAGGTCGGCAAATATATTGCCGTTGGATGGGTGGGTCACCAACGTGGATAGGTGTCGGGCGATACCGCCGGCTGTGGGGGCGTAGGAGCGTCCGTTGTCGTTGAGTACGATGACGACGGGTGCGTCTGGGGCGGAAGCGAGGTTGTTGAGTCCTTCCCAGGCCATGCCTCCGGTGAGAGCTCCATCTCCGAGGACAGCGGCTACGTGGTGGTTGTGCTGTTGTGCAGCTATGGCGAGTCCGTGCGCGTAGGCCAGAACCGTGGATGCGTGGCTGTTTTCGATGACGTCGTGCGCCGATTCGGCTTGGGCGGAGTAGCCGGATAGTCCGTGGCGTTGTCGCAGGCTGGGGAACTGGGAGGCGCGCCCAGTAATGATCTTGTGTACGTAGGCTTGGTGCCCGATGTCGAACAAGATGCGGTCCTGGGGCGAGTGGAAGACCCGGTGAAGGGCGAGGGTTAGTTCCACTACCCCTAGGTTCGGGCCAAGGTGACCGCCGGTGGCGCATACGTTGTCCACGAGGAACGCGCGCATAGCCTCGGCGAGGTCGCTCAACTCGCCAAGCGATGCGTTGCGGATGTCCTGCGGAGAAAGCCCTGCCAACACTGGGTCGCTGGTTATCCCACCCATGCCGCCCCTCCCTTAGGATCGATCCGTCCGGTTGGTCGTCGCCGCCGGCTCAGGGGAGACGAGGTCCTCGAGATAGTTGGCCACGTCGGCGGGACGCATGTTGTGGCTGGTTGAGCTGGCGTCGTAGCGGCCGGTCGTGCGCCCCCATTCATAGTTTCCCCACATCGTGGGACCCAACGCGAGTCGGACATACTTCGTGGCGTTTTCGCGGTCTTCATCTGAAAGTTGGAGAGTTGCGCAGAATGCGTTGAGACTTTCCTCAACTTTCTCGAATTCGTCGATCATTCGGTGGACCGCGTCGGCGGTTTCTTGGATTGCCTCGTTGCGGTGAAGTTTGCGAGTGCGCTCCAGAAGGAGGACGGCGTTGAGCACGTCGTTGCGATGCGCTTCCTTTTCGAGCGATTGGACATCATTCGCGAGAATTGTGACATCGGCTGTCAGTCTGCGCATGACTTGCATTTGCGGCGTGTGGAATACCGCCAGGGGGACCTCAAAGTGCTGAGCCCGTTCGCACATGGAGAGGACGGGATCCACTCCGATGGACGACCGACGGAAGTCCAAGTATTCGTCGAGCGTGTCGAAAGAACAATCTTGCCGACGCAGAGCCTCTACGGGGTATCCTGTGAACCAACGCCCCCAGTCCTGGGCGGCTCGCCTCTGCCAAGCCAGGGACATTCCTCGGCAAGACTCCTCCCAAATCTGAGCCCAGGCCCGGGTTACCGGGACGTCGAGCGCGGGGGGCGTACCCGGGGGCTGTTGCAGGAGCTCGATGAGCTCATGGTAGGCGGCGACAGCTTCGTTGCGCAGTCCCCGCGGGTCATCGAATTGGTCGTCGAACAGGAAAAAGAAGCCCATCTGGTTTGCGCCGAGGAGCAGGTCCTCCCCAGTTGCTTGAGGGTAAAATAGCGAAGCGAGTTCAGTCATTTTCCATCCGACGAACCGGGCTTTGGCCTCAGCGCTGCGCAACATCCCGTTCGAGCTGAGCCAATCCAGGCTGGCTTGACGGATTGGTTCAAGATCTTCTGCGACCGGAGTGACCTCGAATGGAATTCTCAACTCAGCTGTCTGTGGCATCGTGTCTCCTTCGGCTTGAAATGGTCCAGTATTCGGGTGGCAAGCGTGGCGTCCGCCCATGGTTCCAATGAAGGCCGCGAGGGTGGGCTCCACCACCGATGCACTGCGGATGTTCTATGGGGAAAGCCCCGCCAACACTGGGTCGCTGGAAACCCCGCTCATGCCGCTCCTCCCAGTTGTGTGCTCCGGTGGTCTGTGTACGCGACAGAGCTGTCCGACGGCAGGTCAGCTCCCGCCATGTGGGAGCACGGCTGCCGTTGGGACGATCTGCTCTCTACCGTCAAGTCCCGGCTTACGAACGACGAAAGCGAGGGGCTATGACCGCAACCGTGGATTCAGTTCGGAGCCGCGTCGATGACGCCCTGGCAGAGTTCATGCGGGAACGCATCTACCGGGAGAAACCGCTGTGGGGCGATGCCATCGCTGCCTTGATCAGCGAGTACGTGACCAAGGGAGGAAAGCGCCTCCGGCCGGAGCTGTGCTACTGGGGATGGCGTGCGGCCGGTGGTAGTGACACCGACTCGATCATCAAGGCCGCAGCATCCCTGGAGCTGTTCCACGCGTTTTGCCTGGCCCACGACGACGTCATGGACAACAGCGACACCCGACGCGGAAAGCCCAGTCTGCACCGATCGTTGGAGAAAACCCATCGAGACATGGGATGGTCAGGTAACCCTACAGCGTTCGGGCGTCACATGGCGATCCTGGCCGGTGACCTGCTCATGAGCTGGTCTGATCAGATGTTTCAGGAGTCTGGTGTCGGGGCACGGTGGATCCATGCTGCGCGCCCTCTCCTTGCGCAGATGCGTAGTGAGGTGGTCGCTGGTCAGCAACTCGACTTGAGGATTCAACACCGCACAGCTCCGACCCTGCGCGATGCGTTGCGGGTGATTGAGTACAAGACCGCGCGCTACACGGTCCAGCGTCCGTTGCAGATCGGCGCCAAGCTCACCGGCGACGCATCTCCTGGCCTGATGGCTGGACTGGCTTCGTATGGTGTTCCGCTGGGAGAAGCGTTTCAGCTGCGTGATGACGTTTTGGGGGTCTTCGGTGACCCATCGATCACCGGAAAACCGGTCATCGACGATATCCGCGATGGCAAGCAGACCGCGCTGATCATCATCGCTCGAGAACTTGCGGGCAATGACGAACGCGAAGTTCTTGACCGGTGGTACGGCAACCCTAAGATCACCCAGCACAGCGCAAAGCAGGTTCGTCAGGTGATCACGTCGACAGGGGCATTGGAGGCAGTTGAAAACATGATCGGTGATCTTGTCGCGGATTCCCTTGCCGCGTTGGAACAAACTGCCGCCGTTCATCCGGACGCGAAACAAGAACTGGCGGGTCTGGTGGACAGACTGACACGGCGAGACGCTTGAAAGGACAGCTCGATGTCGAAGAGGGTTCTACTTGCTTCTCCACGGGGCTCTTGCGCTGGAGTTGATCGCGCGGTGGAGACAGTGGAAAAGGCACTTGAGCACCACGGCTCACCGGTGTATGTGCGCAAGGAGATCGTGCACAACAAGCACGTTGTGCGCACCTTGGAGAAACGGGGAGTGGTCTTCGTTAACGAAGCCACCGATGTCCCAGAGAGGGCGCTGGTGGTGTTTTCCGCGCACGGCGTCTCACCAGCCGTACACGAACAGGCCCGCCAACGGGAACTACGCACGATCGATGCCACGTGCCCGTTGGTGACGAAGGTTCATAACGAAGTGAACCGTTTCGTTAACCAGGGATACGAAATCTTGCTAGTGGGCCATGAAGGGCATGAAGAGGTCGAAGGTACCTACGGGGAAGCGCCTGATCACATCCAGATCGTCAACGACGCAGCCAGCGTGGATGCGGTGCAGGTACGCAACCCAGACCGGGTGATGTGGTTGTCACAGACCACGCTGAGTGTGGACGAGACGATGCAGGTCGTCAATCTGCTGAAGAAGCGGTTCCCGAACCTTCAGGACCCTCCCAGCGATGACATCTGTTTCGCAACGTCGAACCGGCAAGCCGCGATCAGAGCGATCGCGCCGGAGTGTGATGTGGTACTGGTCGTTGGGTCGCAAAACTCGTCGAACTCTATTCGGCTTGTGGAGGTCGCGCTGGCTTCGGGCGCTGCAAACGCTTACCTGGTTGACTATGCCGAGCAGGTTGACATCTATCGCTTGGACGAAGCGGACACTATCGGTGTGACCAGTGGTGCTTCTACGCCAGAAATCTTGGTTCGGGACCTTCTGGAGTGGCTAGCCAAGCGAGGCTGGTCCGACGTGGAGGAGAGGGTGGCAACAGTCGAGACTCAGACCTTCGCTCTCCCCCGGTATCTGAAGCACAGCGGGACCTGAGTTGGACAGAAGCGCTCTCCGAGCTCGGCACCAAAGGCGGCCTGCGCACCGACCCGCGCGCTGCCCAGGATTTCGGTTGACACTCGGTCGATTGTTATGGGTGGAGGCTTCCATATCGATGGCGAGCAGGAAAGAGCAGGAGTGTCACGGCGACGTGTTGTTCGCCAAGGGCCGCTCGGACGAGGCGGCGCGGCTGGCTGCGATCGCTGCCGCCTACGACCCGGCCAGCCGGCAGCTTTGGGCGTGGGTGAGGGCTGGCGGTGCCTGGGCATCAGGGCGGGCCGAGCACAGTTGCGGTGTAGCTGGCCGAGCAGGACGGGGAGGTACCGAGACGGATCGGGACACCCGCCTGCTGCGGGCGCTGCCGAACCGCGAGGACCTGCAGGTGCTGGAGGCCGACCTACTGGACGGGAAGCTTGACCCGGGCCAGTTCGGACCCAGTTCGGACTGGTGCACGCGCAGTTCATGTTGATGAGTTGCTGAACGACGAGGTTCTGCCCCTCGCGCACACGGTGACCGCGTTGCCATCGCAGGTCATTGCAGAAACCAAGCGGTTGAGGATCAGCTTTCCGAGGAGGCGCGGACGATCGCGGCGCTGTCTGGCACAGCAGATGCCCGCGAAAGGCTCGCCGCGGTGATTGAACGCAGGCGCGCCAACTGCGGGTCGTGCCCGCGGAGGCGATCGAGGCGGTCATGGCCGATGCGACGGTGCGTGCCCTCGTTCGACCGGTAGCGGTGAACGGCCCCGCGCTGAGGCGGTTCAGCGCGTGATCAACGCGATCTGGGGCGGCCTGAAACCTGTCGTCGCCGCCGTCGAAGGGTTCGCATCGGAGCTGGAGCGGCTCTCGCCCTCGCGTGTGACCGCGTCGTCGCCACTAGGTTCAGCACGACCTTCCCGGTGTCGGGCTCGCCGGCGACATGGGTGTGTTCGCCTCACTGAACGTTTTCCACTTGGCGTGGCGGGGTCGCGGTGCTGGTGAGGTTGGGTGCGGGGCGAGAAGAAGCTCCTGGTAGACGAGTGGATTGACTAGATCAACTCTGTCCCTACCAGGAGCTTCGAGCGCTTTCTTACCCGTCGTCGATGTCGGTGTCCAGTCGCTCGCTGACGATGCTGGCCGAGGCGTTACGCCGCGAACGACGAGCACGACGCACGCGCTGGCGGCGCCTCGATCCGGGAGAGCAGGCGCTGTTGGTGCTGGCCTACCTGCGCAAAGGCGAAACGTACGCGGATCTCGCGGGTGGGTTCGGGATCGGGTTGGCGACGGTGTTCCGCTATGTTCGCGAAGCTCTCGATGTGCTCGCCGCGATGGCCTCGTCGTTGACGACGGCGGTCGGAATCGCGCGGCGGAAGGCGTTCGTGATCGTCGATGGGACCTTGCTGCGGACCGATCGGGTGGGCATGACCGGTGGACGGGATCGGCCGTTCTACTCCGGAAAACACAAACGACATGGGGTGAACGTGCAGGTCCTCGCCGATCCGGCCGGGCGATTGATCTGGACCTCACCTGCCTTGCCGGGTGCTCGGCATGACATGGGCGCGGCCCGCGAACACGGCCTGCTCGACGCACTCGAGAAAGCTGGGGTGCGGGTAATCGCCGACAGCGCCTACCGCAGCGCGAGCGCGAATGTCGAAGTCCCGCACCGCCGTCCACCGCGCGATCCCGACACCGGCGAGCGCCGTCGGCGGCTGTCGGCCAACGAGAAGGCCGTCAACTCCGCGCACGCCCGGCTCCGCGGACCGGGCGAACGCGCGAACGCCCAGCTGAAGTCCTAAAAGATCCTCCGCAAGGTCCGCTCCAGCCCACGGTTGGCGACCCGCCTCGTCGACGCCGTCCGCACCGTCATCCACGCGAACTGAGACCAAGTGGAAAACGTTTACTGTCCGACGCGCGTCGGGCCTGCCGTGGCTCGTCAGGTGATGCTGCTTGCGCAGATCCGGCAGTTCAATGGACTCCTCACGAGTCACGCCGTCACGGGAAGTTCGGCGACTTCGGTGGCACGCATCCAGTTGGCCAGGCAACCGGCCGGGATACCGAAATCGGCGGTGACCTGCTTCAACGACGTCTCGCCACGACGGGCCACGGCGACCACATCATCACGGAACTCCTGCGGATAGGCTTGAACACGGTTGACGTCCTTCCAAGCGAGGCCGAAGCCTCACACCTCAGGTGACCTGCCCCAGAGTTTCTTACCCGTTTCGGTGTGAAGATCGGGCCTCGCTGAAAGGCTGCGATCCATGCCCCGACCGTATCCACCGGAGTTCCGCTTCCGGGCCGTCGCTCGTTCGAGCCGGTAAGCTGATCACTACCGTCGTCACGGAGCTGGACATCAGCGCCGGCGCCCTGCACAACCGGGTCCGCCAACGTCAGATCGACCGCGGTGAGCGTCTGGGACCACCACTCGTGAGAACGCCGAGCTGACGAAGGCCCACAAGCGCATCCGGCAACTCGAAGAGGAAGTCGAGGTCCTCCGCAAGGCAGCCAAGTTACTCGGGGAAAACCGTCCCGTCCCAAAAGGATTCACTCGGTGATCGATGCTCTCGTCGAGGCCGGGCACCGGTCAAAGGTCTGCTGCCGCGTGCTCGGGGTCAGTAGCCCGGGCTACTACCAGTACAAGACCCGGCCGATGTCGCCGACGAAGATGCGCCGCCAGTGGCTGACCGGCTTGATTCGGGAGGTCCACGATGCCTCACGCAAGACCTACGGGTCCCGTCGCGTGCACGCCGAACTGACCCGCGGCATGGGCATCGCGGTCAGTGTGAACTTTGTTGGCGAACTCATGCGGCTCGCCGGGATCGCCGACCTTCCAGGTCCGGTCTAGGTCAAACGGTTGAAAGGTGTTGCCGCAGAGGACGATCTCGTTTACCGGAAGTTCCATCGACAGTCGCCCAATGAGTTGTGGGTTACCGACATCACCAAACATCCCACCCGCGAGAGAAAAATCTACTGCTGCGCGGTGATGGACACGTTCAGCCGCAAGATCGGCGGATGGTCGATCGACAACTGTCAGGACACCACCCTGGTCATCAACGCGCTCGATATGGCCATTAACAGCCGCACACCACCGCCCGGCGGCATCGCGCCGACCACGGCGTCCAGTTCACCTCGTAAGCCTTCACCAACAAGGTCCGCTCCGCGGGTCTGATGCCCTCGTTCGGTACCATCAGTGATGGGCTCGACAACGCGATGATGGAGTCGTTCTGGTCGTCCATGCAGATCGACTGCTGAACTGGAAGAGGTGGCGCACGCGCCTCGACCTGGCCAATGAGTTGTTCACCTACATCGAGATCTTCTACAACCGCCAGCGACGACATTCCCAGCTCGACTACGTCTTGCCGATCGAGTACGAGTTATCCTCCGGGCGCCCACCCATTCCCTGAGGCGTGTCAAGGATCTTGGACGGTCCTCGGTGGGTTTCCTCAGGCCGCGGTCGCGGTGAGGTGGTCTCAGTGGGCCTCGGCTGGGGTGCGGTAGCCGAGGCTGCTGTGGAGTCGTTTCCGGTTGTAGAACACTTCGATGTGTCGGCGACAGCGAAGCGGGCGCGGGCTCGGGTGGGGAACGGTTCCCGGTGATACATCTCGTTTTCATTGAGGCTTTTTCATCTTGATCTTTGCGGGGCTGGGGGTGGTGGGG
>NZ_SMKS01000088.1:0-22151 GCF_004348435.1 Saccharopolyspora terrae
GCCCCACCACGACCACCGCGCCACCGGGGCTCAGCCCAGCCCCCTCCACGGCTCGTCGCTCCTGCTCGGAGTTGCCCTTCACCATGAGCGCGCCACCGAGTCGGCCGACCAACCCGCGGGGATGGCCGAAACCGCGATCGAACACCCACGTCATCAGTCCCGCCATACCGAGAAGCACACCACTCGCGAGCCCCGGACGCATCGGGGACGAACCCCGAACCCGCCGCGGACCGATCAGCCGACGTCGAGGCAGACATCCTGCTGACCTGCAAGAACGGAGAACCAACCGCCGTCGCAGGATCCGAGGTTCACCGGCTACACGTCCGCGAACCAGCGGCGGTCGAGGAGCGCAGCGTGGTGCCCGGTCCCGTTGCGGACGTCGTAGGCGCGGGCCCGCTCGTAGGCCTCGGCACGCCGCCGCTCGCCGCGGGCCCGGTCGCCGCGCAGCAGGTGGAACCGCGCCACGGCGGCGACGTCCTCGACCGCGTCCAGGGAGGTGGTGTCGATGTTCTCCTCGGCCGCGGCGACGATCTCCCGCGCACCCGGCGAGTCGTCGCCGGAGTTCTCCGGCGCGCCGTCCGCCGCGCGCACCACCGCCCACGACGCGCACCGCTCGGCGACCGCGTCGAGCTCCTGCCCGTCGATGGCCGCCGTCAACGCCTGCCACGCGTCGTCGTGCTTGCCGCACACCGCGAGGTAGCCCGCGCGGTCGACCCTGATGTTCATGACGCGGTGCGGTGGGCCCACCATCCCGGGCACGCGCAGATCGAGCTCGCGCAACGCTTCTCCGGCGTCGAACGTCCCGATGATGGCGCTCATCAGCCCGATGGTCATCGTCTTCTCCGGCGCCCACCAGTTCGAGCCGTCGGCGAGCCACCTGTCCATCCAGTCCTCGGCGGCGTCCCGCTCACCCGTGTGCGCGTGCCAGTACGCGCGCGCCACCGCGAGTTCGGCCGCGCCGTGGCCGGTTGACCGGGTCTCCTGCTCGAGCTGGTTCAGGAATCCTTCGACGGTCGCTCGCGGCACCGCCGGATCGTCGAGCATCACGGACAGCGGTTGGAACACCATCGAGGACATCGACTCGGTCGCGTTCTCGGGAATCTCGTGCCTGCGCTGCTTCAGCAGCTCCATGGTGGGCACGAACAGCCGGAAGCCCTCGGCGTGCGCACCGCGCTGGAACACCGAGAACAGCTGGAACATCCGCGCCAGCACCATGTGCAGGGCGGAGTCGAGCTTCGCCGCGTCGGCGTACAGCGCGTCGAGGATCTTCTCCTGCTCGATCCCCGGCTCCATCGCCGCCGCCGCGAGGTAGTTGTCGTTCACCCGCTCCAGCTCGGCGATCTCGTCGTCGCTGAGCCGCTCGAGGTACTCGTCGAACGCGTTCATGACCTGCCCTTCGATGCGCCCGTACCGGTGGCCGCGGTGACGAGCGTGCTGAGGCTGTCCCCCAGCAGCAGGTGATCATCATCGGTCAGCGTCTGACCGGTGTGCAGGCGTCCCAGCACGTACAGCGCCCGCACCGCGTGCGCGGCGACGTCGTCCGACAGCGCACCGTCGAGGGCCCGTACCGCGGGCGAGGCCACGTTGAGCACGAGGCGCGGGCCCGCGGGCTCCCAGGGTGCCGCGATTCCGCCGAGAACCGACCCCCAGCCGCTGCTCCCCGCCGCCTCCGGGTGCCATTCGTCGTCCGCACCGAGTTCGAGCGCGGCCACGGACTCCACGCCGAGATCGACGACCTGCGCCCGATGACCGGGCAGCACACCGGCCACGAGCCCCTCGATCGACGCGGCCAGCCGCCGGTCGCTCGCGGGCGCGGCGGCGTCGACGAACGTCTCCAGGTCGAGGTGCCGCACCGCCACGTCCACATCGGACTGGTCCAGCCTGGCCAGCAACTGCGGTTCGTGGACGTGGGAGGCGTCGATCAGGACCAGGTCGTGGTGCCGGGCGAGTGGGGCGAGCGCCCGGAACTGCCCGGGGGACAGCACCGGGTGCACCACGCGCGCGGGCGGCTCCGCGTCCGTGCCCGCGACCAGTTGCCGCAGCGTCCGCTCACCCCGGGACGTGCCGAAGCGGAGGTGGTCGTACATGAACGCGAACATCGACGGGTCGGTGAGCGCCATCGCCCGCAACCCCACGGCGTGCGCCCCGACGAAGAGCCGGAAGGTGTCGGCGTGCGAGCGGGCCAGTTCCTCGACGTGCCGCTGGATCTGCTCCCCGACGGCCGCTGCCGCCTCGCGGGTCAGGCTCGTCTCCTGCAGCGACTCCCGCGACGCGGTCAACGGCAGCGTCCCGGCGTCGACGATCAGGCGGGCGAAGTACGCCCAGTCCGGCGCGAGCTGGGTGTTGTCGTCCGCCACGAGCATCCCGCGGCTGTGGACGACGTCCCCGCCGCGGCGCGCCGAGGAGGTCTCCTCCGGTGTCACGAACGCGACGCCCCGCACGCCCAGCAGCGGCACGTCGATCCGCACCGTGGTGAGCGGGTCGAAGCCGAAGGTCTCGGCGCACAGCTGCGCCCGGGTCTCCGCGTCGAGGGCTTCCGGTGGTGTCGCGGTGCTCACGCGTGCCGGGACACCCGCGGTGTCGACGACGTCGATCGGTGTGTCGAGGTACCGGGCGAACTCCCGCGCCACCCGCGTCAGACGCCGCGAATTCGCCCACGCCCGCTCCTCGGGCCGCGGCCGGACGATGACCCGCGATCCCGGACGGCTCAACGGTTCCGGCGCCGTCGTGATCTCGTACGTGCCGTCGCTCGAGCCGACCCAGCGCACCGTCGGGGCGTCCTCGGTGCGCGCGCTGCGCGAGACCACCTCGACGGTGTCGGCGATCAGGAAGCACGAGAGCAGCCCGATGCCGAACCGACCGAGGAAGTCCTCCTGAACCCGTTCCAGGTCGGCGCGCTTGGACGACGCACCGATCGTCGCCAGCAGCGCCCGCATCTCGCCCGCGTCGAGCCCGATCCCGTTGTCCTCGACGACGATCGCCTCGTCCTCGACGGTCACCCGGATCAGGCCGCGGGGAGGGGAATCCGCCGCTGCGCCGTCCCCGGCGCGCGCCACGATCGCGTCGCGCGCGTTCTGCAACAGCTCCCGCAGGAACACGCGCGGACTGGAATACAGGTGCTGCGAGAGGATTTCCACGACACCGCGCAGATCAACCTGGAACAGCTCGGTTCTAGCGCCTTCACCGGGACCCACCTGGTTCACGCCGCCAAGCGTAGATGTCCCTCACCGCGCTCGGGTGCGGTTCACAACAACAGCGGCCACCCGGGATTCGGGGCAACTACGAGGAGATGACCAACACCGCGGTCACCAGCATCGGCGCAACGTGGCAGCCTTCGCTCACATCACCAGGACGCGAAGGTCCGTGCCGCGCACGAGGAAAAACACGTCCTCCGCCGCAGGCGGGGAACAAGGTTCCGGGAACCTGGGCCGGTGGAAACGGACTCGGCTCAAACCGGAGGGGAACGGTGCTGCAGCAGACGGCGGCCGGTTGCGCGCCCGGCGGTGGGCAGCGTCGTCGCGGCGACCAGCGCGCTGCTGGGCAGGTCGGTTCGGCCGGCCTCAACCGCACCGCAGGAGCGAGTGCGGGAGCTGTGCCGACGAACCGCGGTCCCCGAGCCCGCACACGAGATGCGGGCCGGGAAGGAGAACTCAGCGGAGTCTCAGGCCACGCGCACGACGTCGGCCTGCGGGCCCTTGGGGCCCTGGCTGACGTCGTAGGTCACCTGCTGGTCCTCTTCGAGGGTGCGGAATCCGGCCGCGTCAATGGCCGAGTAGTGCACGAACACGTCCGGGCCGCCCTCGTTCGGGGCGATGAAGCCGAAGCCCTTCTCCGAGTTGAACCACTTCACGGTTCCGTTGATCATGACTGTCTCCTTCAGGAGCTGGGGTATGACGGGCAACCACACCGCGCGGAGGCCCGGGCCGGGGGATCTCAGACGGCGGCTAACTCCAGCTACGACCAAAGAAAGAAGCTCGCCCGCATCAACATCCTGCGAGCATGCGCACAACACGAACCCAGAAGTACAACGACCACCACTCACCCTACACGCGGATCCGACGCGCCGTCGCTCCCCCGAGGACACGCCAGTTCACCGGCTCCACGCGCTGCGGCTTCCGCTCAGTTCAACAGGAGATCGTTTCTCGACGGCGTGCGCCCGTGACATCAGCGGAGGATCAACTTCTCCCAAGCGGCTCCCCAAACAGCGAGAGCCCCAATCGATGGATTTCCATCAATTGGGGCTCTCGCCTGGAAATTGCAATGGTGCGCGATACTGGGATTGAACCAGTGACCTCTACCGTGTCAAGGTAGCGCTCTCCCACTGAGCTAATCGCGCGAGGCGGAGGCGGGAATCGAACCCGCGTACAGGGCTTTGCAGGCCCTTGCCTAAGCCACTCGGCCACTCCGCCGGACTCCGCATCCACACCGAAGCCGGCTGGAACGCCAGAGAACCAGAGCGGATGACGGGACTCGAACCCGCGACCCTCACCTTGGCAAGGTGATGCGCTACCAGCTGCGCTACATCCGCCTGCTGCGACATCTCGGCCCGGTGTCCCGGGCCTGTCCGCCGCGTTGCAATGAACTCTAGACCACGCCCAAGATCGGGATCAAAGGGGGGTCCCCGCTCCGCCTGGTCGCAACCGGGCAGAGCGCTTCTGACCTGATCAGCCCATGTCGAAGGGCAGCAGGCGGGTGAGCGCGTCGTCGACGTCGACCCACAGGTTCTCGTTGCCCGGGACCACCACGTCGTAGGTGCGGTCCAGGAAGTCGGCGAGCTCCTGAGCCGAAGCCTCGAACACGGCGTGACCGGACGGCGAGCTCAGCTCGATGGCGACGACCTCCGGGTCGTCGACCGCCGGGCGGATCGTCACGTCGCCCTCACCGGCGTGCGCGATCAGGCCGTCGGCCAGCAGATCGCGGGCGAAGACCCATTCGACCCATCCAGCGCGGCCGGTGCGGAACGCGGCCACCACGGCGTACGGGTCCTGGGTGTCGTAGCGGAGTTCGACCTGGACCGGCACTGCGGGCGCTTGCGGAGCCAGCAGATCGAACACGGCCGTAGAACGGAGTGTCACGTGATCATTACGCATTGTCCTCCCCTTCCTGCTCCCTCCCGGTCCGTTTATCGACCGAGCAACACAGTTGTGACGCCTCATCGGGCAGATTTACTCGCGACTCCCGCATAGATCACCCGGTCGGGCCATGCCCGAATTCGCTGGGCGACCAAGCGAGTGCACTCCGTGGTCGAAATCCCGGGTTCGGGGTGGTCGCCGGTTCCGGCCGATCCCCTTCCGATCGGACGGGCCCGTCGCCCACGCCGGAGACTCGATCCGTCGCGAACTCTCCCGATCAGAGCGGCCGGCCCAAGGGACCCGCCTCGCCCAGTGACCCACCGTCGTTACGTTCTGTAACTAGGTCAACTGTGTCCGAGCCCGGTCTGCAGATCGGTCGCTCACGCCCGGTGAATACCGCCTCCGCGTACCGGCTGACCACCGGGTTCACGCTTCGTCGGGTTCGCCTGACGTGACTCAAGAATAAGCGACGAAGAGCCTTCGCATTTTCCCGAAAATGCCTTGGATGAGACGTCCACCACGAGATGTCACCGGTTCGGGCTAATGGTTCTCACCGCGTCGGTTACAGCGCACGCACGGCACCGAACGCGCGGTCGAGAGGCGGCTCACAGTGTGACCAGGATCGAAGGCTCGCCACAGGGTCCAAGGACCCGGCTTCCGACGAACCGGACAATGATCCCAATCACAATTCAGTCACAGCATCCGGCGGCGAGCACCCGTCTGTCCGCTTGACAGCAAACCGCTGTTCACCGGGCCCGGGAACAATGGTCGGTTACCGACTCGTCGGCGCTGTGACCCACTGCACCACGGGTGGCCCACTGCGACCGTATCCTGAGCGAGCGAGTCCGACGAACAGCCTTTAGGTGGAGAGCCCTGAACGATCACACCGAGCCGGAAGCCCGACAGACCGGTGCGGCACCGGGCGACCACGAGCACCCCAAGCACCCGCGCCTGCACGCGCTGCGTGAGCGCCTGCGCGCTTACCGCGCGTACGTCCGCCGCCGCCGGACCCTGAACATCACCTACCGCGTCGTGCTCGGCGTATTCGGCACAGCGGTCCTCATCGCAGGACTCCTGATGATCCCCTACCCGGGGCCGGGATGGCTGGTGGTCTTCGCCGGCCTCGGCATCCTCGCCACCGAGTTCCACTGGGCGCACCGGGTCAACATGTTCGCCAAGCGGCACTACCACCGGTGGGTCCACTGGCTGGGCCGCCAGAACCTGGCCACCAAGCTCACGATCATGGCCGCCACCGGCCTGGTGGTCGTGGTGACGCTGTGGCTGCTGGGCATGTTCGGCACCATCGGCGGCTGGCTCGGCCTGCGCTGGACGTGGTTGGCCTCCCCCCTGTTCGGCCCCTAGAAACGATCGTGTATTGTCCTTCTCGTCGCCGGGAACGGCGAACGAACAACAGAACAAGGGCGATTAGCTCAGGGGGAGAGCGCTTCGTTCACACCGAAGAGGTCACTGGTTCGATCCCAGTATCGCCCACAGAACAAAGACCCTGGTCAGAACTCCAATCGGAGAAATGACCAGGGTCTTCTTCATTCCCCGACCCGGTTGCGCGAATCCATTTCGCCTTCTCGGATGGGGTTCGCGGAATCCGATCTCACCGCAGGAATTGCGGGGTCTAGCGCGCGGTGGCGGCCGTTCTCACTGCGCGCAGCATCAGTCGGACCACGGCGACGTGGCCGCCCGAGGCGATCAGTGCAGCGCGGTAGGCGTGCCCGGTCAGGCCGTGGAAGTTCGCGTACGAGCGTGCGACGAGCACCGTTGATCCGCCCTGCTCTGGCGCAGCGGTGAGCTCGAAGCGGAGCAGATAGGTCGCGAACCGGTGCCGCCCCGCGAGATCCAGTCGGTGGTGGGGCTCTTCGGCCGTCACGGCGAAGCCGTTCGGCGGGTTCGCGCCGAGGATCCACGCGAGGGGCTTCCCCCTGCGGAGGATCTTCTCCGACTGCTCCAGCACGGCCTGCCAAACCCGGTCCCGGGACGCATGGATCAGGACGTGGTGATCGTCGAGGTGCGCGGGCTCCTGCGTCATGCACCGAGTATCGCGCGAAGCCTCCCGCGAACACGGGCACTTCGGTCTGAACTGCCGGGGCAGAACGAACACCGATCATGGACGGTTCGGACCAGACCTGTCCTCTGGGGACGATCGCCGCACCGGAAAAACGCGAATGTGTCGGGGTTTTCGAGTTCTGCGGGCGAAGGCGATCACCTTTCGCGTGGTTGTTGATCGGGAAGCCGCGGGCATACGAATGCGCAAGCGGTCGGACGCCACCTGCGCTGCAACTCTGCGCTCATGAATGCTACGGATCTTTCGGGCGTCCCGACCGAGAAGCGACCGGAACCCACGCAGCGAAATCGTCTGGAGTGGTGGGCCGCCGGTTCCGGGGCCGCGGCCGGTGCGGGTCTGATCCTGCTCGCGCACCGGGCGCTGGCCGACGACGCCTGGATCACCCTCACCTACGTCCGCAACCTCGCCGAGCACGGGCACTGGGGCCTGCTGCTCGACCAGACCTCCAACACGCAGACCTCACCGCTGAACGCCTGGCTGCTGACCGCGCTCTTCTGGGCGGTCAGGAGCCCCGCGGTCGCGGTCGGGGTGCTGCTGGCGGTCACCCTCGCGATCACCGGCTGGTGGTCGGCGCGGCTGGCGCGGCGGATCGGGGCTTCCGCTGCGATGCCGTTCGCGGTGGTGGCGCTGCTCGTGACCACACCGCTGGTGGTGTCCACGATCGGGCTGGAGACCTACCTCGGGATCGCGGTGCTGGTCGGAGTAGGGTACCACGCCCTCGCGGGCCGGTCGTGGGCGACCGGAGCGCTGTGGGGTCTGGCGGTGCTGTGCCGCCCCGATCTCGTGGTGCCCGCGGGTGTGCTCGTCGTGGTGCTGCTCCGGCGGGGCAGGGTTCGAGCGGCCGCGATCGGGGCGCTGCTCGCCCTGCTGTGGCACGTGTGGTCGTGGTTGCGCCTCGGCGGTTTCATCCCGGACACCACGTTCATCAAGGTGTCCGAGCCCGGTTCGCCCACGATGCTCACCGCTCCCCTCGAACTCTTCTGGCGCTACTACCCGGTGAGCACCGCGCTCACCGCCATCACGGTCGGAGCCGGGCTCTGCGGCGGGATCTGGGCTTGGCGCCACCGCCGATCGACCTGGGCGCGGGTGGCGCTGGCGTTCCTGCTCGCGGGGTGGGCGCACTGGGCGGCCTTGCTGAGCATCGACGCGTATCCGCAAGCCTGGTACTTCGCGCCCCTGGTGGCCTGTTCCGCGATGACCGCGTCGATCGTCATCGCCGAGGTCGGTGGCGTGCTCTGCTGCGCGGGAACCGCGCTGCTCGCCGCGTTCTCCCTCGTCTCCGCCGGCCCGGCGCCGTGGGCGGCGATGCCGCTGGTGTTCAACATGGCGCGCAGCGACCAGTACCTGGCGATCGGGGCTGAGATTCCCGCGCTCACCGGAGGGAATCGGGTTCGCGGACCCGGCGAGATCGAAGCGCTCGCCTACGGTTCGGGCGGTCTGGTCGTCGACCACTTCGGAGACCGGGGGCTGATCAAGCCCCTGCTCGACCAGCGCCGCGAGCGGTCCGGGCTCGTGGGCGAGGACCTGCTGCGGCTGAACTGGCTGCACCAGCGGAACGCGAGCCCGCCGCGCCTCGACTACGAACTCCACTTCGCGTCGATCCTCCCGGACCCGCCCGGCCGGCACATCAAGACCTGGCCGATCGACCTGCCCGCCCGAGGCCAGGACGAGCTCGTACTGGTCGAGCGCTAGGACGCTCCGTCTCGGAGAGCTCTTCTCGCGTCGCCATTTCCGATGATTGTGCGCATTCCGCGGGACGGCTCTCCCTATGATGCGGCGAGAAACGCCGCAGGCGGAGGAGATTCCCGGTGAGTGACGACGAAGACCAGACCAATCCCTGGCATTGGTACGAGTACGAGGTCGGACTGGCCGGTGAGATCGCGCGCGCGTGCGTTCACGCCCTGACCTCGTTCCTGATCGGCCTGGGATGCGCCTTCGCGCTGATCATGGGGGTGGGCTTGCTCGCCGAGGAGGACCTGCTCGATGATCCCGGCCTCGAGGAGGTCATCGACCACCTCAGCCGCATGAGCATGGGCGTGCTGCTGGCGTTCGTGCTGGTCGCGTGCGCAGCTGGCGCGGTGGCGAGCTTCCTGCGGGAGTCGACCACGTCGAAGGCGATCGTCAACGCGGCTGCGCGGGGCGCGTCCCGCTACGCCGTTCCTTCGCCCGACCAGGTTCGGTCCGTCACCGGAAAACCCGCGGAGGCACTCGCCTTCTTCGGCTGGGGGAACGCGGTCCTGGCCGGCTTGCTGGGGGTGATCGGGCTGATCGTGGTGCTGGCTGAAGGAGACGACGCCGAGAGCGCGCTGATCTTCTCGTTCATCACCGGCTACGCCTTGCTCATGGCCTTCGTCGGTTATGCCAGCACCCACCTGCTCACCCCGGCCCACGAACGTCGCCATGCCCGGGTCGCCGCGCAGTGGAGTTCGAACGACGAAGGACACGCCTGGAAGCAGGTGAGAGAAGCGCGTCGCGACGGTGCGAGCAAGAAGACTCCGCCCAGGCCGTCGATCGCGAAGCGGTGCCTCTACGGTGCCGCGGGTCTCTGGCTCGGGGGTGTCCTCGCGCTGCAGCTGTCGGTGTTGACGCGATGCGCGGGCAGCCCTGGGGGCGGGAAGTACGAGTGCGAGGAGACCACCTACTCCTCGCCGGTCGAGGCCCTGATCGCCGGGGGCATCTGGATCTTCGCGGTGCTGATCACCTCGGGCATGCTGCTCGCGGCCATCGGCGTGCTGTTCGACTGGAAGCAGCGCAGTTCCGAACGCGCCGAGCTGCGCACGAGGTTGGCCGACCCGAGCTCCGACCGCCCGGCCGAGGACCTGCTGGCCCACCACTCGCAGCGGCAGACGCATCCGCTGGCGCGCGTCGGTGCGACGATGTCCGGTGCGGGCCTGGTGTTCAGCACGTCCTCCTACCTGATCGGCAAGGGTCTGGGCTTGGGCTCGGAGGACGTCTTCGCCGCCTACCGCACCGAATCTCTCGTCGCGATGGTCGTTTCGGCGGTCATGTTCGTCGCGGCGCTGATCGGCACCGGCATCGTCAACGTGCGCGGTCGCGAACTCCGCAACGCCCTCATGGAGCGCTGGCCCTCTCCCCCGGCCTGGGAGGCCGATGGCGACGGGAAGGTGCAGCGCGCCAAGCGCGGTCCCGCACTGCACGGCTCGCGCGAGGTCAAGGTCGGCAAGAACAAGACCTCGGGTCCGCGGTGAGGCCTTTCCCCGGACGGCGCTGACTCAGCGCCCGCTGAGCAGGCAGAACTCGTTGCCCTCGGGGTCGGCGAGGACCACCCAGCTGACGTCGGGCGATTGGCCGACGTCCACGCGGCGGGCGCCGAGGGATTCCAGCCGTCGCAATTCGTCGGCGGTGGAGCGGTCCTCGGCGCGGAGGTCGAGGTGCAGGCGGTTCTTGGTGGTCTTGGGCTCGGGCACCTCGAAGACGTCGATGCGCGGCCACGCGCCGTCGGCGGGGCCGATCGTGATGCCGTCCTCCTCCTGGTCGACGACGTGCCAACCGAGCACGTCGCACCAGAAGGCGGCCACCTTCTCGGTGTCGCGGGCATCGATGGCGACAGCGGCCAGTCGGCTGGACATGCGCCGAGTATGACCAGCGAACTCCGGGATCGCACTCGAATTCCGTTGCGGCCGGCGCCCGCAGGGTCGAATGATGTCGGGCATGGACGAGATCGCGATCCGGCCCGCCGGCCCCGGTGATGTGGTGTTCCTCGAGGACATGCTGGTGGAGGCGGCGAACACGCCCAGCCATCCGGGTCGGAGCCGCGCTGAGACGCTCGCCGAACCGGCCGTCGCGCACTACGTCGAGGGATGGCCGCGCGCAACCGATCTGGGAATGGTGGCCGAGCGCTCCGCCCGCCCGATCGGGGCCGCGTGGCTGCGGTACTTCGACGAGACCGCGCCCGCCTACGGTTTCGTCGGACCGGACGTCCCGGAGCTGGCGATCGGTGTCGATGCCGCGAGCCGCGGCGGCGGAGTCGGCCGAAAGCTGCTGCGAGCGCTGTTCGACACCGCGAGAGCGCGGGGCATCGCCCGGATCAGCCTCAGCGTCGAACGCGCGAACCCGGCCGCGCGGATCTACGTGGCCGAGGGTTTCACCGTCGTGGATCGCCGCGAGCACGCCGACACCATGCTGCTGAGGCTCTGATCGGCCTGCGGAGAGCAGCGTGCTCTACTCCGATCAACCGGCCGGCCAGAGGAGATCAAGTGCGAAATGCCCCGCACTTCCCGCACTTCGCGGCGTTCGGTCAGGTCGCGTAGTTGTCCGTGGCGTTGATCAGGGCGTCGAGGATTCCTGGTTCGTCGTAGGCGTGACCGGCGTCGGGGATGATCCGCAGGTCGGCTTGCGGCCAGGCTTCGGCGAGTTCGAAGGCGGTGAACGGCGGGGTGATGACGTCGTAGCGGCCTTGGACGATGGTGCCCGGGATGCCGTGCAGGCGGTGGGCGTTGGCGAGGAGCTGGCCTTCGGCCAGCCAGGCGCCGTGCACGAAGTAGTGGGTTTCGATGCGGGCGAAGGCCGCGGCGAACGCCGGGTCGCCGAAGTTCTCGACGAGTTCCGGGCGCGGCAGCAGGCCGATCAGCTGCGCCTCCCAGCGGCTCCAGGCGATGGCGGCGCGTTCGCGGACCTCGTCGTCGGGGTCGTGCAGCATCCGGTGGTAGGCGCGCAGCACGTCGTCCCGCTCGGATTCGGGCACCACCGCGAGCAGGCCCGCCCAGCGGTCGGGGAACAGGTTGGCGGCGCCGCCCGCGTAGAGCCAGTCGAGCTCGGACCGGCGGCAGGTGAACACGCCGCGGAGCACCAGTTCGGTGACGCGCTCGGGGTGGGTCTCGGCGTAGGTCAGCGCCAGGGTGCTGCCCCACGAACCGCCCAGGACCAGCCAGGACTCGATGCCGAGGTGCTCGCGGAGGCGCTCGATGTCGGCGACCAGGTGCCAGGTGGTGTTGCTGCTCAAGTCGGCGCCGAGGACTCCGGCGTCGGGCGTGCTGCGACCGCATCCGCGCTGGTCGAACAGCACGATCCGGTAGGCGTCGGGGTCGAAGAGGCCGCGGTGGGCCGGCGAGCAGCCGCCGCCCGGACCGCCGTGCAGGAACACCGCGGGCTTCCCGTCCGGGTTGCCGCTCTCCTCCCAGTGGACGAGGTTGCCGTCGCCGACGTCGAGGTGGCCTGAGGCGTGAGGTTCCCGCTGCGGGTGGAGATCGCGCATGAACGCCATCGTGCCCCAGCGGTCGGCGGCGCGGGAATGATTTTCGCGGTGCGGGGGCGTGCTGGCTGGAACTTCCTGGAGGACAGGACGCCGACGCCCTCACGCCGTGCCGTATCGCGCCCGCATCATCAGCACCGCTTCGTCGACGACGCGGCTCATCGAGGATTCGTCGGGTGACCAGTCGATCAGCAGCATGCGGGGCCAGAAGACGTAGTTGGAGATCATGCCGAGGAACTGGGTCGCGGCCAGCTCCGGATCGTCGATCTCCGCGGTGCCTACCCGGTTCTCGGCTCCGAGGTAGCGGCGGACGGACTCGAAGTAGGGCATCTTGCCGCGTTCGAAGTGGGCTTCGCCGAGCTCGGGGAAGCGCGGCAGTTCGGCGATCACGATCCGGAACAGGCCCGCCATGCCCGGCCGCGTGAGCAGGTCGACGTAGCGACGGCCGATGGCCGTGAGCCCCGCGATCAGGTCTCCGGTCGGCGGCTCCTGTTCGTCCTCGGCTCCTCGCCAGGCCTCCGCGACGATCACGTCGAACAGCGCCGCCTTGGTCGGGAACTGCTTGAACAGCGTCGCCCTCGACACCCCTGCGTTCTCCGCGACCTTGGCCAGCGAGGTACCGGCGTAACCGGAGTCGAGGAAGAGCTCGGTCGCCGCCTCGACGATGGCGCTCCTCTTCTGCTCGGCGACGCGCCGGTGGTACGGCGAGGGCTCGGTGGTCATGCGGACATCCTAGGCGAGGTGAGCCACTTGACTCACCTCTCCGGAGGCTCGTACCTTCGATGGCGAGGCGAGTCACTCGACTCACCACTCGGGAACGAGGAGATCATGGGACGTTTCGACAACCAGACCGTGCTGGTCACCGGCGGCACCGGCGGGCAGGGAGCGAGCCACGTTCGCGCCTACCACCGCGAGGGCGCGAACGTGGTGATCGCCGCGACCTCCGAGGATCGCGGACGGGCGCTCGCCGCTGAGCTGGGAGAGCGCGCGCTCTTCGTCCGGACGGACGTCACGGACGAAGAGGACTGGCGGCAGGCGGTCGCCGAGGCCGAGGGGCGTTTCGGTCCGATCGGCATCCTGGTCAACAACGCCGGCGTGCAGAACCCCGCGATGCCGATCGAATCGCTCGATCGCGCGCTCTGGGACCGCGTTCTGGGGATCAACCTGACCGGGTCGTACCTGGGGATCAAGACCACCACCCCGTCGCTGCGCCGCAACGGTGGTGGCGTCATCGTCAACATCGCCTCCACGATGGGCCACGCGGGCACGCCGATGTACGCGCCGTACGTGGCGAGCAAGTGGGCTCTGCGGGGACTGACGAGGACCGCCGCCCTGGAACTCGGTCGCGACGGGATCCGGGTGAACTCGATCCACCCGGGCGTCATCTCGACGCCGCTGATCAACGAACCGATCGACGGCCGACCGCCGATCGCGGACTTCTACTCCCCCGCGCCGTTCGCGGTCCCGCGCACGGGCGAGCCGTCCGACATCACGTCACTGCTGCTCCACGTGACGTCGGCTGACGCGTCGTTCATCACGGGCTCGGAGTTCGTCGCCGACGGCGGACTGCTGCTGGGACCGGCGTTGCCACCGGACGCCGCCGCGGCGTGAGGGAACGAGCCGGTTCGCGCGAAGATCCTCGCGCCCGGGTGACGGACGGCTGAGACCGCCCGGAGTCCGTCAGAGGCGACGGACTCCTTCCAGAACCGCTTCCAGGAGTTGGCGGTTGGGGCGCTGGGCTTGACGGGACGCCTTGTCCGTGACGAGGTCACCGCGGTCGATCAGGTCCGACACCAGGACCTTGGCGACCACGATGGGCGTGTCCAGATGCGCGGCGACCTCGGCGATGGACATCGGGCGCACGCACAGGCGCAGGATCTCCTCGTGCTCAACGGAAATTCCGCTGCGATCGGCACCGCTCCACGACGTCAGCAGCTGCGTGGCTACGTCGAGTTCCGGTCGTGCCGGGCGGGTGCGACCGTGCACCATGGCATACGGTCGCACCAGCGGCCCGGACTCCTCGTCCAGCCAGAGCTGGCCGTCTTCAGACATGGCCGTGCCTTCACTGCTGGCGCAGCTGCGACACGGCATCCACCCTCGGGGCCGAGCTCAGGTACTCGCCGACACGGATCACCATCAGGTTCATCTCGTAGGCGATCATGCCCACGTCCGCGTTCTCGTCACCGAGCAGCGCCATGCACGCGCCGGCACCCGCCGCAGTGACGAACAGGAACGCGGTGTCCAGTTCCACCACGGTCTGCCGGACGCCACCGCCGCCGAAGTGCCTGCCGGTCTCCTTGGCCAGGCTCTGCAACGCGGAGGCCATGGCCGCCAGGTGGTCGGCGTCTTGCGGGGTCAGTCCCTCGGACCTCGCCAGCAGCAGCCCATCACCGGAGAGCACCACCCCGTCGCGGGCGCCCACGACCCGGTTGACCAGGTCGTCCAACAACCAGTTCAGGTCATCGTCAGAACCGATCTGTTCGCTCATTCCTGCGCTGCTCCTCGAATCGTCGGGTCAAGCTCGGTCGCGGCCGCCAGCCCGGCGCGCATCCAGGGTTCCGCGTTGGAACGCCGACATGGTGCCACGGGTCCGCTCCGGCTGGAGCGCCGCAGTGTCCTGCGCAACTCCGCCGTCGGGTTCGTCGCGCAACTGCGGGGCCAGGTTCTGCTGGCGGTCGCGGCGCGGCAACTTCGGCCGTTCGGCGTCGGGATCGTCCGACGGGAAGCGCGGTTCGAAATCGGCGACGGGCTCCTCGATCGCGGCCACCGGAGCGGTCCGCGCCTCGCGGACCACCGACTGCCCGGTGGCGCGTTCTCGGGCCTTCTCGGCCAGCTGCGACATGCTCTGCTTGTCGCCCTGCGCCGCCTCTTCGGCGACGATGTGCAGGGGCAGCAGCACGAACGCCACCGTGCCCTGCTCCTCGGCCTCGCGGAGGTCGACCTCGATGCCCCGGCGGGCCGCCAGGCGAGCGACCACGAACAACCCGAGCCGGGAGTCCCCGCGACGCGTGATGTCCTCGAAGCGCGGCGTGGTGGCCATCAGGACGTTGGCCTCGTCGCGGTCGGCGGGGCGCATGCCCAGGCCCTCGTCCTCGATCTGGATCAGCACGCCGCGCGGCGTGTCGCTGCTGTAGACCTGGACCTGCGACCGCGGCGGCGAGTAGGACGTGGCGTTGTCCATCAGCTCGGCGAGCAGGTGGATCACGTCACCGACCGCGGCGCCGACCAGCGAGATCTCCGGCGCGGCGTGCACCCGGATCCGGTAGTAGTGCTCGGTTTCGGCGACCGCGGAGCGGATCACGTCGATCAGGCGCACCGGCTTGCGCCACTGCCTGCCCGGCTTCTCACCCGCGAGGATGATCAGGTTCTCGGCGTTGCGCCGGGACCGGGTCGCGAGGTGGTCGAGCTGGAAGAGGCCTTCCAGCCGTTCCGGGTGCTCCTCGCTGCGCTCCATCTTGTCCAGGGTCTTGAGCTGGCGGTGCACCAGGCCCTGGTTGCGGTGCGCAATGCCGAGGAAGACCTTGTTGGCGCCTTCCTTGGCCTGGTTCTCCTTCACCGCGGCGACGACCGCGGTGTGGTGGGCGGTGTTGAACGCGTCGGCGACCTGGCCGATCTCGTCGGCGCCGTAGTTCAGCGGGGTCAGCTCGGCTTCGATGTCGAGCTCTTCGCCGTGCTCGAGCCGCTCCATCACGTTGGGAAGCCGCTCAGTGGCCAGCAGCAGGGTGTCGTCGCGCAGCCTCTCCAGGCGCCGGACGAGCACCCGGTTGACCAGCACTCGCGCGTTGCGGGCGGCCAGCAGGATGCCGAGCAGCATCGCGGCGAGCGCGACGAGGCTGCCGACGATCACGCCGATGAGGTGCCCGCTGGCGTTGCTGACGGCCATCAGCGCGCCGGAGCGGACCTGCTCGACGGCGACGGCCGCGAGGTCGCTGGCGACCTGAGCGGTGCTCTGCCGCCAGGCGGCCTCGTCGACGGCGAAGCGGCCGGGGCGCTGCGGCGGGTGCCCGATGAGCTTGTCCTCCAGCTCGGCGACGCGCGCCCAGGCAGGACCTGACTGAAGCCGCTCGGCGATGTCTCCCGCGCGCGGCTCGGCGGCGGGAACCTCGGCTGCCAGCGTGTTGCGGTAGGAGCCGACGAGCTGGGCGAACTCGAGGTGTGCGTCCGTGCTGAACTCGCCGTCGGCGAGCGCCGTGGTCCCGATCGAGGCCGCGCGCGACATCTGGTCGGCGGCGCGGAACAGCTCGGTGCCCACGTGCCCGGCGTGGCCGCTCTCGGTGTCGGCGACGGTCTCGGTGTAGGACTCGAACACGTCGAGCCCGGCGTCGAGGACCTGGTTGTAGTAGTCCAGGGCCTCGGTGCCGCCGGCCTGACCGGATTCGGCGCGCTGCCGCTGCTTGGGCAGCTGGGCGAGCAGCCCGTCCAGCGCCTTGATCTTGCCCGCGATCTCCGGGGAGGCGGATTCGCCCGCGACCCGCAGCGTGCGGCGCATCTCGGCGACGGTGCGGTCGGTCTTGGGGCGCTGAGCCGCCAGGGCGGCCGGATCGGCCTCTCGGCCGCTGAGCTGGTCGACGACGAGCCGCCGCTCCTCCTGCAGGGACGCGAAGGCGTCGGCCGTGGGCAGCGCCGCGTCGCGGATCTCGGTGGCGACCACGCGGGAGTGGAAGCCCTGGTAGATCGGCACCGCCGAGAACGCCAGCCAGATGGCCAGCAGGATGATGCTGGGTGCCAGCCCGACGCGGGTCAGGCGGGCCCGGATCGTCTTGTGCTCACTACCCGAACTGCTCCGCGTCACAACGCCTCGTAACCGTCGAACCGGTCGCGGTTCGGCGCACGTTCGCCAGAATCGCGACTCAACTCAGCAGGGCTCCGCGACCGGGGATGCGGCGCGGAATTCGGCATCAGCATGGGGCACGCGAGTCTGAAACTCACTGCTCGTGACCAAGCCGATACCACTGTCAGCGTCGAACATCGTTCGCCCGACAGGATGAATGAACCTTAGCACAGGGTGATCTTGGGCCCGGATGAACGATCTCTTGCTCAATCCCGAAAATCGGGTGACCGAGGAGAATGCCGACATTTCGCTCCGCGGATTCTGGAATCGACGCATCCGAACGCGCAGGATGGCGACATGACCAACGACGTGGCGATCATCGGCGGCGGGATCGTGGGCCTGGCCACGGCGCACGCGCTCATCGAGCAGCAGCCCGACCGCCGGATCACGGTGCTGGACAAGGAACGTCACTGGGGCGCGCACCAGACCGGGCACAACTCCGGCGTCATCCACAGTGGACTCTACTACCCCCCGGGCAGCGCGAAGGCGCGGTTCGCGCGGGCCGGCGGTGAAGCGATGTACCGCTTCTGCACCGACCACGGAATCCCCGTGCGGCGCACCGGGAAAGTGGTGGTCGCCACCTCGATCGATCAACTGCCCCGACTCGCCGAGCTGCAACGGCGCGGCACCGCCAACGGCGTGCAGGTCAGCGAACTCGACCAGATCGGACTGCGCGAACGCGAACCCCACGTGCGCGGGGTGCGGGCGCTGCACGTCCCGGACGCGGGCATCACCGACTTCGCGGCGGTCAGCGAGAAGCTCGCCGAACTCCTCGCCGAGCGCGGCGTGGACCTGCGACCCGCCACCGAGCTGCTCGGAGTCCGCCGCGACGGCTCCGACCTGGTCCTGCTCACCGACCGGGGTGAGATCCGCACCCGCCGGGCGGTCAACTGCGCGGGACTGCACAGCGACGCCGTCGCCGAGCTCGCCGGGACCACGCCGCCCGCCCGCGTCCTGCCGTTCCGCGGCGAGTACTACGAGACCACGTCCTTCAGCCGCGACCTGGTCAACTCGCTGGTCTACCCGGTTCCCGACCCCGCGTTCCCGTTCCTGGGCGTGCACCTGACCCGCATGATCGACGGCAGCCTGCACGTGGGACCGAACGCGGTTCCGGCGCTCTCGCGCGAGGGCTACCGCTGGGGCGCGATCTCGCCGTCCCACCTGCAGCGCCTGGTCACCGACCCGGGACTGCGGGTGCTGGCCAAGAAGTACTGGCGCACCGGAGCGACCGAGATCGCCCGCTCCGCCCTGAAACCCCTGTTCCTGCGGGCCGCCCGCACCCTGCTGCCCGACCTGCGCGGCCACCACCTGCTGCGCGCCGAGGCCGGCGTGCGCGCCCAGGCCGTCACCCCCGACGGCACCCTCGTCGACGACTTCCTGGTGGTGGAGGACGAGAACTGGGTCCACGTCCTCAACGCCCCCTCCCCCGCCGCGACGGCGTCCCTGCTGATCGGCAAGGACATCGCCGCCCGGCTGCGATCCCGGGAGTGAGCGCGGTCAGTCCCGGGTCTGGGTGAGGTCCTCGAGGTATTCCTGCAAGGTCTTGCCGAGGAGATAGGTGTCGGCGGGGGCGACCATGGTGAAGGTGTCGTCCGGCGATTCCGGGATGACCGCCGAGCGGCCGGTGGTCGAGTGCCGGATCTCGATGCCGTGGCGCCAGCGCTGGACCTCGCCGCCCTGGTCCCGGTAGGCGACCGACAGCCGGGCGTCGGTGTCATCGGCGCGGGCCAGCAGGTCGGCCACGGCGCGGGCGTCGTCGGTGGGGACCTCGCGCTGCTTGAGCTCGTAGGCGAGCCAGTCCGCGGCCTGGTCCCGCTCGGCGGCCTCCGCCCTCGCTTCGGCGAGTTCGCGCGTGGGGACCGTGACCTCGCAGCCCTCGGCGGGTTCGCGCTTGGGCAGGCACGCGACGAGCGCGGGCCAGGGAGCGTCCGGGCGGACGACCTCGGCGGTCACCTCCTCGCCGCGCACCCGGACCCGCACTCCCCCGCCGTCGCCGACCGCGACGACCGCGCGCAGCTCGGGTTCGTCGGGGACGCGCACCTCGGCCAGGCCGAAGACCGACGCGCGCGCCAGCGTGCTCGCCACCTCCCGCCACTGCTCGGACACGTCACCGGGTTCCGGTGCGACGCCCAGGAATTCGGCCACCTCGTCGGTCACGTCGCTCAGCAGCGCGGCTAACTCGCGCAGTCCGCACCGCACCGCCTCAGTCCTCCTCCGGCTGCGCGACGCGGCGGACGATGCCGGCCAGCGCGCTGCTGACGATGGACACGATCAGCGCGCCCCAGAAGGCCGCCCAGAAGCCGTCGACGTGGAACGGCAGGCCGAGCTCGCCCGCGAGGTAGCTGGTCAGCCAGAACAGCAGGCCGTTGACGACCAGCCCGAACAGCCCCAGCGTCAGGACGTAGAGCAGGCAGCCGAGCGTTTTGGCGATCGGCTTGAGCACCAGGTTGACCAGGCCGAAGATCACCGAGACGGCCAGCAGCGTCAGAACCTTCGTGGTGGTGTCCTCGCCGGAGAGGTCGATCCCCGGCAGCGCGGTGGTGATCCAGACCGCGACCATCGTGATCAAGATGTGCAACAGCAGCCCCACGGCGCCTCCCTAGTCGATCTACCGGAAACGCTACCGCCGAACGCGCGCTCCGGTCAGTCGAACAGCGTCCCCACGAGGTCGAGGGCGTCGGCGCGGGTGCGGGTGCGCGCTTCCAGGAACCGGTAGACCAGGCCCTGGCGCAGGCCCCACGGGCAGATCTCCAGCTCCGGGAGCTCCAGCGACTCCATGATCACTTCGGCGACGATCGCTCCGGCCAGGATGCGCCTGCCCCTGCTGCGGGAAACGCCGGGCAGCTTGGCGCGCTCCTCGTGGTCGAGCTCGGCGAGCCGGGGAACCCACCGCGACAGGTGCTTGAGGCGCAGCCGGTGCGGTCGGCGGGCCACCTCGTCCAGCGAGCTCTCGGTGAGCACCGCGAGCTGCCGCAGCACCTTCGACAGCGCCAGCGGGTGACCGCCCTCCACCCGGCGCAGGGCTTTCGGGATCGTGGCGTGCAGCTCGTGGCGCAGATCGGCGAGCTGCGCGGGCGTCGGCGGGTCGTCGGGCAGGAACTGCCTGGTCAACCGAGCGGCCCCGTGCTGGAGCGAGACGACCACGTCGGGGTCGGTGCCCGTTCCCGTCGCGACGTCGACGGTGCCGCCTCCGATGTCCACCGTGGTCATCGCCCGCCCGCTGCGGCCGTGCCAGCGGCGGGCAGCGTGGTAGGCGACGGCGGCCTCGTCTCGCGGGGTGAGCACGCCGATGCGCACGCCGGCCGCCTCGCCGAGTCGCTTGCGCAGCCGAGCGCCGTTGCTCGCGTCGCGCACCGCCGAGGTCCCGTAGGCGATCAGCGCCTCGGTCGGCTTGTCGGACGCGGCGCTCACGCAGTGCCGCACAGCGCGTTCGGCGTCGGCGATGCCCTCCTCGGTGACCCGGCCGTCGGGCAGGGTGTGCTCGGCGAGCCGGGTGCGGGACTTGACGCTCCAGGTGGCGCGGGGCATCCGCGGGCTGGCGAGGTCGACGATGTCCAGACGGGCCGCGGCGGAGCCGATGTCGAGCATGGCGAGTCTCATGACGAAGTCACAGCCTTGATGAACGACATGCCAACAGCATGTGCACGGCAGACGTCGCGCGGCCAAATCGCCGCGTCGCTTTGCGAGGTGCATCACATGACGCGAGGGTGCGGGCGGACTCCCCGCCGGGACGTACTCGGCGGTAACCTCGCCTGCAGACCTCGGCGGTGTCGCCGCGACCCGCCGCCGCCGGACCCGGAAGGAACGGCCGATGCGCATCGGGATGCCGCTGAACTACAGCGGAGGCTTCAAGGAAACCGTCGACGACCTGGCGACCTACGAGAAGGCCGGGCTGGACATCGTCTACGTCCCGGAGGCTTACTCCTTCGACGCGGTCAGCCAGATGGGCTTCATCGCGGCCAAGACCGAGCGGCTGGAGATCGCCTCCGGCATCCTCCAGATCTACACCCGCACGCCCACTCTGACGGCGATGACCGCGGCCGGCATGGACTTCGTCTCCGACGGACGGTTCACCCTGGGCATCGGCGCCTCGGGACCGCAGGTCATCGAGGGCTTCCACGGCGTGCCGTACCACGCACCGCTGGGCCGGACCCGGGAGATCGTCGACATCTGCCGACAGGTGTGGCGCCGGGAGAAGGTGGAGCACAGCGGCAAGCACTACAACATCCCGCTGCCCGCCGAGCAGGGCACGGGCCTGGGCAAGCCGCTGAAGCTGATCAACCACCCGGTGCGCGAGCGGATCCCGATCCTCATCGCCGCGATCGGCCCGAAGAACGTCGAGATGGTCGCCGAGATCGCCGAGGGCTGGGAGCCGATCTTCTTCCTGCCCGAGCGCGCCGGTGACGTCTGGGGCGAGCCGCTGGCCGCGGGCACGGCCAAGCGCGACGCCTCGCTCCCGCCGCTGGACGTCGTCGCGCAGGCGCCGCTGGCCATCGGCGAAGGCCTGGAGGACCTGGTCGACTTCGTGCGCCCGATGGTCGCCCTCTACGTGGGCGGCATGGGAGCCAAGGGCAAGAACTTCTACAACAACCTCGCCCGCCGCTACGGCTACGAGGCCGAAGCCGAGGAGATCCAGAACCTCTACCTCGACGGCAAGAAGGACGAGGCCGCCGCGGCCGTGCCGCGCGACCTGCTGGAGAAGATCTCGCTCATCGGCACCGAGTCGCACGTCAAGGAGCGGCTGGCGGCGATGAAGGAAGCCGGCGTCACCACCCTCAACGTCACGCCCTTCGCCGGCGACGCCCCGGGCCGCGCCAAGCTCATCGAGCAGGTCAAGAGCCTCGCCGAGGACATCTGACCCACGACGCGAACGGGGCCCGAGGTGACCAACGCGCCACCCCGGGCCCCGTTCGCGTCGTGGGTCAGATGTCCTCGGCGAGGCTCTTGACCTGCTCGATG
>NZ_SMKS01000089.1:0-21466 GCF_004348435.1 Saccharopolyspora terrae
GGTGCGCTGCACGCGGCGGACGCGAACAACATCGCGAGCGCGGCGGCGCGAACCGTGGTTCTGGAGGGCAACATCGGAACCAACGGTATAGATCAGGTTCCAGTTTCGGGATACTCCAACTGGCCAATTGATCTAGCCCGATCCGACTGCGACAGTGGGTTTCCGGACGCCGGGAGCGGCCGGAACACAATTGTCCAGCAAGGAAATTCGTGCACCGCGCGAGTTCGCCTAAGTCGGGGAGGCGAAACCGATGTCGGATGCTGCTTCAGCGCGCGCCCGCATCAAGGCCATCAGCGCCGGAATGCCCAAGTACGTCGTGATCGGAGTCGGCACCGCGCTGGTGCTGCTCTTCGGTTTCCTCCTGTTACGCATGCTGTCCACTGAGGACGTGAAGATCACCGGTTTGGATCAGCCGGTGAACACCAATGCCGAAGTCGGTATCCAGGGCGTGAACAACGCCAAGATCACGGTCGACGGCCGGGAAATCGCCGCGCGGCAGGTCGCGGGCGGTATGGCCCTGACGCCCGCCGTGCTGCCGGACGGACGGCACGAGTTGGTCGTCGACGCACCGCGCAGCATCTCCTGGCTCGGTTCAGACACCACGAGTCACGAGTTCACTGTGGACAGCACGCCACCGGACCTCCAGGTCGAGGACTCGCTGCGGCCGGAAGGCCCCAACCGCCCGGTCACCGTCAACGGCAAGGCCCACGGGGCCGAGCGCGTCGAGGTCGCGGGCAAGCAGGTCAAGACCGACCCGCAGGGCGCGTTCAGCGTCGTGGTCGACAAGCCGGACCGCGACGTCAAGGTCGTCGCCACCGACGTGGCGGGCAACCGGGCCGAACGGGTCATGACCGTCCACATCAAACACCCGGGCATGCGCGCGGTGCACGTCACCGGCATGGCCTGGACCAGCGACTCGCTGCGCGAGCCGATCCTGGAGATGGCCCGGCAGGGCAAGATCGACACCGTCGAGCTCGACCTCAAGGACGAGAGCGGCGAGGTCGTCTACGACTCCGCGGTCCCGATGGCCCACCAGATCGGTGCCGTCAAGGGCTACTACAACGCGCGCCAGGCGCTCGACCAGCTGCACGGCATGGGCGTGCGGGTCGTCGGCAGGCTCGTGGCGTTCAAGGACCCGGTGCTCGGCGCGGCCTCCTGGAACAGCGGCCACCCCGAACGCGTCGTGCAGACCTCGGGCGGTTCGCCCTGGTCCAGCGGCTACGGGCAGTACGCGTTCACCAACTTCGCCGACCCGGTGGTGCGCCAGTACAACGTCGACATCGCCGCCGAAGCGGCCCAGCTCGGCTTCGACGACGTGCTCTACGACTACGTGCGCCGGCCGGACGGTCACATGGAGGAGATGCGGATCCCGAACCTGGTCGGCACACCGGAGACCTCCATCGCGGAGTTCCTGCGCCAGACCCAGACCGAGGTCCGCTCGCGCGGCGCGCTGCTGGGCGCATCGGTGTTCGGCATCGCCGTCGACCGGCCGACCGAGATCGCCCAGGACGTCCGGCAGATGTCGCACTACGTCGACTACATCGCGCCGATGGTCTACCCGTCGCACTGGGCGGCCGGGGAGTTCGGCGTCGGCAACCCCAACAGCCAGCCCTACGACATCGTGGCCCGCTCGCTGGCCGCGTTCGGCAAGGCCGTGGAGGGGACCGACGTGCAGATCATCCCGTGGCTGCAGGACTTCAGCCTCGGGGTCTCCTACGGCCCGGGCGAGGTCGCGGCCCAGATCGACGCATCGCGCAGCAACGGGATGAACTCGTTCCTGCTGTGGGCGCCGAACTGCCGCTACCACGACGCAGCACTGGTACCGAGGGGCTGACCGGGACGGGCCGTTCGCACCGGTCTCGCCGGACGAACGGCCCGCTCGCCCTCAGATCCCTTCCGGGACGGGGATCGCGAACAGGTCGACGTGGCCGTTGGAGATGAACGACGGTCGCTGCCTCAGTTCGCCGAACGCCGCGGTCAGCCGCGGGAAGCGGTCGAACAGCGCGGACAGCGCGATGCGGGCCTCCAGGCGGGCGAGCTGGGACCCGACGCAGAAGTGCACGCCGTGACCGAAGCTGAGGTGCGCGGTGTCGGCGCGGGCCGGATCGAAGAGATCCCCGTCGGCGCGGTGCGCGGGATGCCGGTTGGCCGCCAGCAGACCCGCCACGATCGGCTCTCCCGCTCGTATCGCGCCGCCGCCGGGCAGCTCGATGTACTCGATGGCGAAGCGCAGCGGCAGGTTGGCCAGCGGTGGCTGCCAGCGCAGCGTCTCCTCGATGACGGCGTCCCAGCTGAGCTCGCCCGCCCGGATCGCGGCCAGGTGCCGAGGTTCGGTGAGCAGCTCGGCGATGGCGTGTCCGAGGAGGTTCACGGTCGTCTCGTGGCCCGCCGAGAACATCAGCATCAGGGTGTCGGTCAGCTCGCCGTCCGACAGGCGCGAACCGTCCTCGTCCTGCATGGCCAGCAGGTCGCTGGTCAGGTCGTCGCCCGGATTCCGCCGGCACGACGCGACGTGCTCGCCGAACAGCCGGTACAGGGTTTCCATCCCGGCCACCACCTGCTCCGGTGTGGCCGTCGTGCTGAAGAACAGCTCCACGAGCCGGCGCATCTCGTCCAGGGAATCGCGATCGGTGATGCCGAGCAGCGAGCTGATCACCGCGACGGGCAACGGGTTCGCGAAGCGCGCGCGCAGGTCGACCGCGACCCTCGGCCGAGCGGAGGCGACCTCGTCGAGCAGCCGGTCGGTGATCCGCTCGATGTGCGGGCCCAGGCCGCGGATCCGGCGGGTGGTGAACGCCGGGGCGATCAGCGCCCGGAGCCTGCGGTGCTCGGCGCCGTGCGAGTTGAACATGTTCCGCATCGAGACCCAGGTGTGCAGCGGCCAATCCGCGGGCAGGTCGCGGTACCCGGGCCAATGCCGGTGCGGGTCCTTGGAAACGCGGGGGTCGGCGAACAGCGAGCGCAGCACCTCCGGGTCGGTGACCAGCCACGCCTCCACCTCGCCGGGCAGCACCACCCGGGTCGCGGGGCCTCGCGCGCTGAGCCCTGCCGCCTCGGCGTGCAGTTCGCTCCCGGTCGGGTCGAGCGGGTAGGGGCACTTGGAGGGTTCCATCGATCGGCTCCGTCACGTCGTTCCCGCACGCCGCGGTGGCGCGCGCCCATCGTGGCGCGATCGCAATTCCTCCGGTGCGCAGCGCTGAAATGACCACCGTTCAGACCCGTGGCGCGCACACTCGTCCGATCAGCCGCCGACGGATCGCGCGCGGACGATCTGGTGCGGGGTGGGCGGCCCGTTCGCCTCGTCGGGCGAGTCGCGCGGTCCGTTCGCCGGGTCTGCAAGAAACTGCTCTGGGAAAACGCGGCGCGGTCTGGCTCCGGGAACCGGTGTTGATGTATGTCAGTGGGCGGCCCGCGGTTCACGGGCGCGCGCCAACAGCAGAGGAACGCAGGAGGTTCTCGACGATGCGATCGAGTGTCCGGGTGGGGTTGAGCGTGCTCGGGGTGTGCGCGCTGGTGACACCGGTGGCGCAGGCCGCGCCCGAACCGCCCAAGCAGGCCGAGGCCGTCGGCTTCGGCGGCGCGGTCTCCAGCGTCGACCCCGACGCCACCCGAGCCGGTCTCGACGTGCTGCGCCGCGGCGGAACGGCCGCTGACGCTGCCGTGGCCACCGCCGCGGCGCTGGGCGTCACCGAGCCGTACTCGGCGGGCATCGGCGGCGGCGGGTTCTTCGTGCACTACGACTCCGCGACCGGCGAGATCGACACCATCGACGGACGCGAGACCGCACCCGCGTCGGCGCGCGAAGACCTGTTCCTGGAGAACGGTCAGCCGATCCCGTTCGACGAGGCCGTCACCAGCGGGCTCGGCGTCGGCGTCCCCGGCACCCCGCGGACCTGGGAACGCGCCCTGGAGCGGTGGGGCAGCCAGGACCTCGGCGAGGTCCTGCGGCCCGCCGAGCGGCTGGCGCGCGACGGCTTCGTCGTCGACGAGACGTTCCGCTCCCAGACCGCCGACAACCAGGAGCGCTTCAGCGCGTTCCCCGCCACGCGCGAGCTGTTCCTGCCCGGCGGGCAGCCGCCCGCCGTCGGCAGCGTGCACCGCAACCCCGACCTCGCCGACACCTACCGGCGGCTCGGGGACGAAGGCGCGAAGGCACTGCACTCCGGCGACATCGGCGCCGACATCGTCGACACCGTCAACCAGCCGCCCGTCGACCCCGCCGCCGGGCTGAAGGTCCGGCCGGGCGCGATGACCGCCTCCGACCTGGAGGACTACGAGGTCGTCGACCGCGAGCCCACGCACTCCGGCTACCGGGGCTACGACGTCTACGGCATGGCCCCCTCCGGATCCGGCGGCACCACCGTCGGCGAGGCGCTCAACATCCTCGAACGCGGTGACCTCGCTGCCGCCGACAAGACCGGCTACCTGCACCGCTACCTGGAGGCCAGCAAGCTCGGCTTCGCCGACCGCAACCGGTGGGTCGGTGACCCCGCCTTCTCCGAGGTGCCCACCGAAGGACTGCTCAGCGACGAGTTCGCGGCCTCACGCGAGTGCCTGATCAGCGACGACGCCGTGCTCCCGGCCCCGGCGGCGCCGGGTGATCCCGCGTCGCCGCAGGGCTGCGAGGGCGGCCAGGGCGGCGGCGAGCCCTACGAGGGCCCCAACACCACGCACCTGACCGTGGCCGACGCCAGCGGCGACATCGTGTCCTACACGCTGACCATCGAGCAGACCGGCGGCAGCGGCATCGTGGTTCCCGGACGCGGGTTCCTGCTCAACAACGAGCTCACCGACTTCAGCTTCACCCCGGTCACCCCTGGCGTGCCGGACCCGAACCTGCCGGGTCCGGGCAAGCGGCCGCGCAGCTCCATGAGCCCGACGATCGTGCTGCAGGACGGCAAGCCGGTGCTCGCGGTCGGCAGCCCCGGCGGCTCGACGATCATCACCACCGTGCTGCAGACGCTCACCGGCCGGTTGGACCGGGGGCAGTCGCTGGTCGACGCGATCGCCGAGCCCCGGGCCTCGCAGCGCAACAGCGCCACCACCGACGCCGAGCCCGGCTTCCTGGCCCAGCCCGAGGCGGCGAAGCTCGAAGCCCTCGGGCACCGGTTCGACTCCACCGACGAGATCGGTGCGGCCACCGGCGTCGAACTGCTCCCCGACGGGCGCTGGCTCGCGGCGGCAGAACCCCACCGCCGGGGCGGCGGCGCGGCGGGAGTCGTCGTCCCCACCCCCTGACGGAAGGCTCCGGCACCCCCGACATCACCCCCACTTCGAATTTCGCGCGAAATTCGAGTCGCAAGGTTCGGACTCGAATTTCGCGCGAAATTCGACACCCAGCTTCCCGACCAGGCACTACACGCCCGACCGCGGGGGGAGCCTTCGCATTTCGCGCGAAATTCGAAACGGGACGCAACGGGGTGCACCGCGTTGCGGCTGGCCGTGGTGGGTCGAGGCGGAGTGCGGGGTGCGGCGACTAGACTCGTCGGGTCGTAGTCGACGTTTCAGGGAGACCAGGTGACCGTCCAGCCGATCAGACTCTTCGGCGACCCCGTTCTGCGTACCAAGGCCGACGAGGTGGTCGACTTCGACAAGGAGCTGCGCACCCTCATCAAGGACCTCTGGGACACCATGGAGGACCAGGGCGGCGCCGGCCTGGCCGCTCCGCAGCTGGGCGTGAGCCTGCGCGTGTTCACCTACCACTGCGACGGCTTCGCCGGGCACCTCATCAACCCCACCTGGACCGCCGTCGGCGACGACGGCCAGCTCGGGCCCGAGGGCTGCTTGTCGATCCCCGGGATGTCCTGGGACTGCCTGCGCTCCCAGCACGTCGTCGCGCGCGGCTGGAACGCCCACGGCGAGCCGATCGAGGTCGAGGGCACCGACCTGCTCGCGCGCTGCATCCAGCACGAGACCGACCACCTCGACGGCGTGCTGTTCCTCGACCGCCTCGACGAGGAGACCCGCAAGGCGGCGATGCGCGAGATCCGCCAGGCGTCCTGGTTCGACGGCGACGTCCCGGTCCTGAAGCAGAACCCGCACCCGCTGTTCGGAGGCCGCTGACGATGCGCGTCGTCTTCGCCGGAACCCCCGCGCCCGCCGTGCCCGCGCTGCAGGCGCTGATCGACTCCGACCGGCATGAGGTCGCCGCCGTCGTCACCCGCCCGGACGCTCCCGCCGGCCGGGGCCGCAAGCTCGTGCGCTCGCCCGTCGGGGCGCTCGCCGACGAGCACGGCATCGAAGTGCTCACCCCCGCGAAGGCCTCCGAACCGGAGTTCCTGGCGCGACTGCGCGAGATCGGCCCGGACTGCTGCCCGGTCGTCGCCTACGGCGCGCTGCTGCGCGAGGAGGCGCTGTCGATCCCCGAGCACGGGTGGGTCAACCTGCACTTCTCGCTGCTGCCCGCGTGGCGCGGTGCCGCGCCGGTGCAGGCCGCGATCCGGCACGGCGACGAGATCACCGGCGCCAGCACCTTCCGCATCGTCCGCGAGCTCGACGCCGGACCCGTGTTCGGCGTGGTCACCGAGCAGATCCGCGGCACCGACACCTCCGGTGAGCTGCTGGAACGACTCTCGATCTCGGGTGCGGGCCTGCTGGCCGCCACCCTCGACGGCATCCAGGACGGCAGCGTCCGCGCCGAGGACCAGCCCACCGACGGCGTCAGCTACGCGCCGAAGGTCACCGTCGACGACGCCAGGGTCGACTTCACCGCACCGGCCGCCGCAGTCGACCGGCTCGTCCGCGCCGTCACCCCCGAACCCGGGGCGTGGGCGCTGCTGGGGGAGGAGCGGTTCAAGCTCGGCCCCGTCACCGTCACCGACGAGCAGCTCCCGGCGGGCGAGATCAAGGCCGAGAAGCGACGGGTGCTGGTCGGCACCGGAACCACCGCGGTCGCGCTCGGCGAGGTGCAGGCTGCGGGCAAGAAGCGCATGGCCGCCACCGACTGGGCCCGCGGAACACGCATCGAGCAAGGAGAAAAGCTCCAGTGACTGAACGCCGCCGACGGCCCTCCCGCCCGTCGAAGGCCCGCCCGCCGCAGCGCAAGCCCAACCCGCGACCGGTGGAGGTCGACCCGGTGCGGCTGGTGGCGGTGGAGACGCTGCGCGCGGTCCGCGAGCGCGACGCCTACGCGAACCTGGCGCTGCCGCCGCTGCTCAAGCAGCGCCGCATTTCCGGACGCGACGCGGCGCTGGCCACCGAGCTCACCTACGGAGCCTGCCGCGCGAAGGGCCTGCTGGATGCGGTGATCGGCGAGTGCAGCACCCGCCCGCTGTCCGAGATGGACCCGAAGCTGCTGGACGCGCTGCGCGTCGGGGTCTACCAGATCCTGCGCACCCGGATCCCCGCGCACGCCGCCGTGGCATCCACTGTGGACATCGTTCGGTTCGAGAACGGTTCCAAGATGTCCGGTTTCGCCAACGCCGTGCTGCGGCGCGCGACCGAGCTGGACGAGCAGGGGTGGGTCGACAAGATCGCCCCGAACTCGGACGAGGACCCCGTCGGCTACCTGGCGATGAAGCACGCGCATCCGAAGTGGATCGCGCGGGCGTTCGCCGACGCCCTCGGGCTCGACGAGCTCGAAGACGCCCTGGCTGCCGACGACGCCCGCCCGGCCGTGCACCTGACCGCGCGACCCGGCGAGATCAGCGCCGACGAGCTCGCCGCCATCACCGGCGGCGACCCCGCGCCCTACTCGCCCTACGGCGTGCGGCTCGAGGCCGGTGCCGGAGACCCGGGTGACCTGGAGCCGGTGCAGGAGGGCTTCGCCGCCGTCCAGGACGAAGGCAGCCAGCTCGCCAGCCTCGCCGTCACCCGCCCCGAGGTCGAGGGCTCCGACCTGCGCTGGCTCGACCTGTGCGCCGGCCCCGGCGGCAAGGCCGCGCTGCTGGGCGCGCTGGTCACGCTCGACGGCGGCACCCTCGACGCGGTCGAGCAGGCGCCGCACCGCGCCGAGCTGGTGCGCAAGGCCACCGACGGCCTGTCGGTCACCGTGCACACCGGCGACGGCCGCGACCCCGGGCTGGAGCCCGGTTTCGACCGCGTGCTGGTCGACGCGCCCTGCACCGGGCTGGGCGCGCTGCGGCGACGCCCGGAGGCGCGCTGGCGGCGTCAGCCCGGCGACGTCGGAGAGCTGACCAAGCTGCAGCGCGAGCTGCTGATCTCCGCGATCGGTCTCACCCGGCCCGGCGGCATCGTCGGCTACGTCGTGTGCTCGCCGCACCTGCCCGAGACCGAAGGCGTGGTCGCCGACGTCGTGCGCCGCACCGGCGTCACCCAGCTCGACGCGCGCGAGCACTTCCCGGACGTGCCCGACCTCGGGGAGGGGCCCGGCGTGCAGCTGTGGCCGCACAAGCACGGCACCGATGCCATGTTCTGCGCCCTGTTCCGGGTCTGACGAAGGAGTGTCCGAAGTGGACTACCGGGAGTGGTTGCGGGTCGCCGTCGAGGAGGCCGAAGCGAGCCTGGCCACCGGCGGAATCCCCATCGGGGCCGCGCTGATCGGTGCGGGCGGGGAGGTGCTCGGACGCGGGCACAACCGGCGCGTGCAGGACGACGACCCGTCGGTGCACGGTGAGACGGCTGCCTTCCGCAACGCCGGTCGGCAGCGCTCCTACAGCGGCACCACGATGGTCACCACCCTCTCGCCCTGCTGGTACTGCAGCGGCCTGATCAGGCAGTTCGGCATCGGCCGCGTCGTCATCGGCGAGGCCCGCAACTTCCACGGCGGCCACGACTGGCTCGCCGAGCACGGCGTGGACGTGGTGGTCCTCGACGACGACGCCTGCACCCGCATGATGGCCGACTTCATCGCCGCTCATCCGCGGCTGTGGAACGAGGACATCGGCGAGGAGTGAGAGCGTCGTCTCTCAGCGGAACATCGTCGGGCGTCGGCCGGTTGACCGGGGCAGGCGGGCTCGATGAAGGTTGGGCGGCCCCGCAATCCGACGACAGGTGGTTCGAATGTCCTCCACTCCGGTTGAAGTGACCCGCACCGGCGAGCACACGTTCACCGCGACCAACTCGCGCGGCGCCGAGGTCGCCGTGGGTCGCGACGGTGCGCCCGGCGCGTTCACCCCCGGTGAGCTGCTGCTCGCCGCCGTGGCCGCGTGCTCGGTGGTGACCAGCGAGAACCTGTTCGTCCGGCGGATCGGCGAGGACGCCCAGCTGGTCGCGCGGGCCGACCGGACCAAGAACCCCGAGGACGAGCACAAGTTCGCCGAGATCCAGGTCGCGCTGGAAGCCGAGCTCGACGGGGTCGAGAACCGCGACAAGCTCCTGGACGCCGTCCAGCGCGCCATCGAGAAGTACTGCACCGTCAGCCGCTCGGTGGAGGAGTCCACCCCGATCAATCTCACCCTCCCGCGCTGATCCGCCTCCCGCGCGGGGCGCGTCCCCTTGGCAACGGGCGGTTTTGGTCCGAACCGTCCATGATCCGTGCTCCTTTTGCCGGGTCGGTTCGGGCCACAACCGCCCCCTGCGCCGCCCTGGTGAGGGTTCCGGGGGAGTCGTAGGCAACGCTTCGGCAACCTCGGGGCCGGAGATCCGAAGCGCGTCGTAAGGTGCTCGGACGTCCGAACAGGTCGGCGACGAGCAGGAGGCAGTTCAGGTGGTAGACGACACCGCACCGGCCCAGCGGTCCGGGTTGCGCCGGGCCCTCTCCGGGCGCCAGGTCGGCATGATCGCCATCGGCGGCGCCATCGGGACGGGGCTGTTCCTCGGATCCGGCCTGGCGATCTCCATCGCCGGACCCGCGGTGATCCTCGCCTACGCCGTGGCAGCCTTCGCTGCGCTCGCCCTGGCCTACGCGTTGGCCGAGATGATCGTGGTGCACCCCGAAGCCGGTGGCTTCGGCGCCGTCATCCGCGAATACCTCGGTGGCCTGCCGGGCTTCATCTCGCGCTGGATCTACTGGGCCGCGCAAGTGGTCAACATCGGCAGCGAGGTCATCGCCGCCGGTCTCTACCTGCAGTTCTGGTACCCGCAGCTGCCGCTGTGGATGCCGGTCGTGGCCTTCTCCGTGGTGATGCTGGCGATCAACCTCGCCGCCGTGCGCTTCTTCGGCGAGTTCGAGTACTGGTTCGCCATGATCAAGGTCGTCACCATCGTCGTGTTCGTGGTGCTCGGCATCGTCTACATCGTCTTCGGCCTGCCCGGGCAGGCGCCCGCCGGAGTCGGAGCGCTGACCGAGCACGGCGGCTTCCTGCCCAACGGGCTCGGCGCGGTGTGGCTCGCGCTGACCGTGGTCACCTTCTCCTACCTGGGCACCGAGGCGGTGTCGATGACCGCCGCCGAGTCCCGCGACCCCGCCCGCGACGTCCCGCGCGCCGCGCGCAGCACCGTGCTGCGGCTCGCGCTGTTCTACGTGATGGGCATGCTCGTGGTCGTCTCGATCCTGCCCTGGGACCAGATCTCCTCGTCCGAGGACGTCACGCAGAGCCCGTTCGTGCGCCTGTTCAGCATGGTCGGCATCCCCGCGGCGGCCGGGATCATGAACTTCGTGGTGCTCACCGCGGCGCTGTCGGCGATGAACACCAACCTGTACCTGACCGCCCGCATGACGCACTCGCTCGCGCTCGACGGATACGCCCCCCGGTGGTTCGCCGGGGTCAGCGCCAACGGCGTCCCGCGTCGCGCGCTGGTGCTCTCGGCGGCGGGCCTGGCGCTGGCCGCCGCGCTGGCGGTGTTCACCGAGGAGAGCGCGTTCCCGCTGCTCATCGGCCTGGCGCTGTTCGCGGCGCTGGTGGTGTGGCTGATGATCTTCGCCTCGCACCTGGTGTTCCGCCGTCGCCGTGCCGCCCAGGGCCTGGACCCCTCCCCGGTCCAGCTGCCGGGCGCCCCGGTGACCACCGTGCTGGCGATGCTGTTCGTCGCGGCCGTGCTGCTCACGACCCCGTTCACCGAGCAGTTCAACACCGCGTGGAAGGCGGGCGTGCCGTTCCTGGTCGTCCTGTGCATCGCCTACTACGCGATCAACCGCAGGAAGGCGGCTTGACCGAGAAAGGTGGGCCCCGGCGACCACTCGTGACGGGGAGGCCGCCATCGGAGGAGGGCGTGGGGTCGGCTCGGCCGCGTGGGATTTAAACTCGCGCATGTGTCGAACCAGCCGATGATCGCGCCTTCCATCCTCTCCGCAGACTTCGCCCGGCTCGCCGAAGAGATCTCCGCCGTGGGCGGAGAACCCGGCAAGCGGGCCGACTGGCTCCACGTCGACGTGATGGACGCGCACTTCGTCCCGAACCTCACGCTGGGCCTGCCCGTCGTGGAGTCGATCCTCAAGACCACCGACATCCCGATCGACTGCCACCTGATGATCGACGACCCGGACCGCTGGGCGCCGGGCTACGCCGAGGCCGGCGCGCACAACGTCACCGTGCACGTCGAGGCCGCCCACGACCCGGTCAACCTCGCCAAGGACCTGCGCGCCGCTGGTGCCAAGGCCGGTCTGGCGATCAAGCCGGGCACGAACTTCGACGACTACGTCGAGGTCCTCAAGCACTACGACACCCTGCTGGTGATGTCGGTGGAGCCGGGCTTCGGCGGCCAGAAGTTCATGGCCGAGGTCCTGGACAAGGCCCGCAAGGCCCGCCAGCTGGTCGACACCGGGCACCTGAAGCTGCTCGTGGAGATCGACGGCGGCATCAACGCCGAGACCATCGAGCAGGCCGCCGAAGCCGGCGTGGACTGCTTCGTGGCGGGCTCGGCCGTCTACAACGCCGAGGACCCCGCCCAGGCCATCGAGGCGCTGCGGGCCACCGCCGCGCCGGCGTTCGCCCACGCCCGGGCCTGATCACCACCGCCGCGCATCGCCCGAGGAGCACGTCATGACCGCTGAGGTCGAAGTCCGGGCGATGCGCACCGCGATCGCGGCCAGCGAGCGGGTTCGCGGCACCACCAGCCCGAACCCGCCGGTCGGCTGCGTGATCCTCGACGCGCGCGGCGAGGTCGCCGGAGTCGGCGCGACCAGTCCGCCCGGCGGCCCGCACGCCGAGGTCAACGCCCTGCGCGAGGCCGGAGCCCGCGCCGAGGGCGGCACCGCCGTGGTCACCCTCGAACCCTGCGCGCACTCCGGCCGCACCCCGCCGTGCACCGACGCGCTGCAGGCCGCCGGGGTGGCCCGCGTGGTGCACGCCGCCTCCGATCCGAACCCGTCGGCCTCCGGCGGGGCCGAGGTGCTGCGGAGCGCCGGGGTCGACGTCCACAGTGGTCTGCTCGCCGACGAGGTCGCGAAAGGTCCGCTGCGGGCCTGGTTGCACTTCGTCCACACCGGACGGCCCCATGTAACCTGGAAGTACGCGGCCACATTGGACGGACGTTCAGCGGCCGCGGACGGCACCAGCAAGTGGATCAGCTCGGCCCAGTCGCGGGCCGAGGTGCACCGGGTGCGCGCGGCGATGGACGCCATCGTCGCGGGCACCGGCACGATCCTCGCCGACGACGCGCAGCTCACCGCCCGCGACCCGGACGGGAACCTGCTGGACCGGCAACCGCTGCGGGTGGTCATCGGCGACCGCGAGATCCCACCGGGTGCGCGCGTCCTCGACGACGCAGCCGAGACCCTCCGGCTGCCCGGCGGCGACCCCGCCGCGGCGCTGGCCGAACTGGCCGGACGCGGAGTGGTCGACGTGCTGCTGGAAGGCGGGCCGACCCTGGCGGGCGCCTTCTGGGAAGCCGGCCTGGTCGACCGGGTGCTGGCCTACGTCGCACCGGCCCTGCTGGGAGCCGGGCCCGCCGCGCTGGGAAGTGCGGGCGTGGGAAGCATCTCGCAGGCATGGCGGTTGCGGATCGAAGAGACGACGATGAGTGGCCCGGACGTCCGGATCAGCGCGGTCCCCCAGGACTGAGTCCGGTGCGACCCGCAAGGGCAGGCAGGAGGCAGCAGTGTTCACCGGGATCGTCGAGGAACTCGGCACCATCGAGACCGTGGAGCCCCTTGAGGACGGCTCGCGGCTGACCATCAGTGGTCCGGTGGTCACCCAGGACGCCAAGCACGGCGATTCGATCGCGGTCAACGGCGTCTGTCTCACCGTGGTCACCACCGAGGGCGGCGCGTTCACCGTCGACGTGGTCTCCGAGACGCTGCGCCGCTCCTCGCTCAAGCACATCGCCGCAGGTGAGCGGGTCAACCTCGAACGCGCCATGGCGCTGGGGGAGCGCCTGGGCGGGCACATCGTGCAGGGTCACGTGGACGGCACCGCCGTGCTGCGCGACACCGACGAGGCCACCGGGCTGACCTCCTTCGAGCTGCCCGGGCACCTCGCGCACTACCTGGTGGAGAAGGGTTCGATCACCGTCGACGGCGTGTCCCTGACCGTCGCCGAGATCGCCGACGGCGAGCCCGCGCGGTTCTCCGTCGCGCTGATCCCCACCACCAAGGAGCTGACCACCCTCGGCCGACGCGCCGCAGGTGACGAAGTGAACATCGAGGTGGATGTGCTGGCCAAGCACCTGGAACGGCTCTCCGCAGCTCAGCTGGCCGGGCACGACCATGGTGCACCCGCGGTGACGGGGGACAATGGCGGCATCAGGGAGGCGCGATGAACCCCGAGGACGAGGTTTCGGAAACGGTGAGCACGAAGAAGTTCGACACCATCGAGCGGGCGTTGGCCGATATCGCGGCCGGCAAGCCGGTGATCGTCGTCGACGACGAGGACCGCGAGAACGAGGGCGACCTGATCTTCGCCGCCGAGAAGGCGACGCCAGAGCTGGTGGCCTTCATGGTCCGCTACACGTCGGGCTACATCTGCGTCGGCATGCCCGCCGAGGACTGCGACCGCCTCGACCTGCCGCCGATGTACCACTCCAACCAGGACCGCAAGGGCACCGCCTACGCGGTCACGGTGGACGCCGCCGACGGCGTGACCACCGGCATCTCCGCGGCCGACCGCGCCAAGACGCTGCGCGTGCTCGCCGACGCCGAAGCCACCCCGAAGGACCTCACGCGTCCGGGCCACGTGGTGCCGCTGCGCGCCCGCGAGGGCGGCGTGCTGCGCCGTCCCGGGCACACCGAGGCGTCGGTGGACCTGTCGCGTCTGGCCGGGCTGCGTCCGGCGGGGGCGCTGTGCGAGATCGTCAGCCAGAAGTCCGAGGGCGACATGGCTCGCCGCGACGAGCTGGAGGTCTTCGCCGATGAGCACGACCTCGCGCTGATCACCATCGCCGACCTGATCACCTACCGCCGCCGCTTCGAGAAGCAGGTGGTGCGCGTGGCCGAGGCCCGCATCCCCACCGTGCACGGCACTTTCCGGACCGTCGGCTACGACAGCACGCTCGACGGCATCGAGCACCTGGCGATGGTCTACGGCGACATCGGCGACGGCGAGAACATCCTGGTCCGGGTGCACTCCGAGTGCCTGACCGGCGACGTCATCGGCTCGCTGCGCTGCGACTGCGGCCCGCAGCTGGACGCGGCGATGGAGAAGGTCGCCGCGGCCGGGCGCGGCGTGGTGCTCTACATGCGCGGTCACGAGGGACGCGGCATCGGGCTGATCCACAAGCTGCAGGCGTACCAGCTGCAGGACGACGGCGCCGACACCGTCGACGCCAACGTCGCGCTGGACCTGCCGGTGGACAGCCGCGACTACGGCCAGGGCGCGCAGATCCTGTGCGACCTGGGCATCAAGTCGATGCGGCTGCTGACCAACAACCCGGCCAAGCGGATCGGTCTGGAGGGCTACGGCCTGCGGATCGTCGACCGCGTGCCGCTGCCGATCCGCCCGAACCCGGAGAACATCCGCTACCTGCGGACCAAGCGCGACCGCATGGGCCACGTATTGGACAATCTGGACGACGGCGAGGACTCCTCGATCAGCGGTGACACCGGCGTGACGGCGTGAGCTTCGCCGGAGCAGCAGCTCTCGAGAACCGCACCTCAGGGGACCGTGCAGCAACCCGGCCAGGGCCGGAGCGCCACCACCGCTGAGGAGCGCGGAGAGGCGGAACAGTGAGGCGGGACAGGCAATGAGTGGGGAAGGAAGGCCGCGGATCAGCGTGCCCGAGGCGGGCGAGCTGTCGGTCGGCATCGCGGCGATCCGCTGGCACGAGCGGCTCGTGGACCAGATGCTCGACCGCGCGGTGGAGGCGGCCAGGCAAGCCGGCATCGCCGAGCCGACCGTGGTCCGGGTGCCGGGCTCGGTGGAGCTGCCGGTGGTGTGCCAGCAGCTCGCGCACTCGCACGACGCCGTGGTCGCGCTGGGCGTGGTCATCCGCGGCGGCACCCCGCACTTCGAGTACGTGTGCGACTCGGTCACCCAGGGCCTGACCAGGGTGTCGCTGGACGAGTCCACGGCGGTCGGCAACGGCGTGCTGACCTGCGACACCCTGGAGCAGGCCGAGGCCCGCGCCGGGTTCGCCGACTCGGTCGAGGACAAGGGCTTCGAAGCCACCGCGGCGGCGCTGGAGACCGCGCTCGTGCTGCGCGAACTGCGCGGCGGCGTGGACGGCGACAGGGGGTTCCTGTGAGCGCCGAAGCCGTGGTGGTCCGCCCCCGCAAGGTCCGCCGGGTGGCGATCCCGATCGCGATCCTGCTGATCGTGGTGTTCGCGCTGGTCGGAACGCTGCTGCGGAACACCCCGACCGGTGTGGTGTTCAACCTCTCCGACCAGATCGCGATGGGCGTGCTCGGCCTGCTGCTGGCGTCCGGCGTGATGCTGCTGACCAGGCCGCGGCTGCGCGCCGACGCCGACGGCCTGGAGGTCCGCAACATCATCGGCACCCAGCGCATCCCGTGGCAGCTGGTGCAGGGCGTCACCTTCCCCGACGGAGCCCCGTGGGCGCGGGTGGAACTGCCCGAGGACGAGTACGTCCCGATCATGGCCGTCCAGGCCACCGACGGCGATCACGCGGTCACGGCCATGCGCAGCCTGCGAGAACTCCGCCGCACGATCGACGCCTGACCCAGAACCCCAGAAACCCCGGTGATCCCCAGGACCACCGGGGTTTCTCGCATCCACCCCAGCCCCGGTACCGGAAGAACCCGGATTACCGCCGTATTCGGGTACCCGATTACCGCCGTATTCGGGTACCGGTCGTCGCCCTTGGCCCCCGGGGCGTCGGAACCTCGGTGGCCACGGGGTGCTCACCGGGGCTTCCGCCTCCATCCGGTCTCGGTGCTGGGTGGACCCGGATTACTGCCGTGATCGGGTGTCTGAGTACGGCAGTAATCCGGGTGCCTGGTCGTCGACGGCCGGTGATCGGGGTGTAAAAAACCCCGGTGATCGTGTGGAGATCACCGGGGTTCTCACGTCCTCATCCGGTTCTGCCGGAGGGTGCGGATCACTTACCTGAATACTGGCGCAATCCGCGTGGGTGGGGTGTCAGCCTGCGGAGACGAGGTCGCAGACGAAGATGAGGGTCTCGTTGGGGGCGATGACGCCCGGGACGCCGCGGGGGCCGTAGCCCATGTGCGGCGGGATGGACAGGCGACGGCGGCCGCCGACCTTCATGCCCTGCAGGCCCTTGTCCCAGCCCTCGATGACCATGCCCGAGCCCAGCTGGAGCTCCAGCGGCGTGCCGCGGTTCCAGCTGGCGTCGAACTCCTGGCCGGTGCTGTGCGAAATGCCCACGTAGTGCGCGGCCACCTTGTCGCCGACCTTGGCCTCCGCGCCGTCGCCGACGATGAGGTCCTCGATCACCAGGTCTGCCGGCGGCTCGCCGGTCGGTGCCTCGACGACGGGCTTCTCGTTGCTCACGAAGTGCTCCTAGAAGTTCGGAAACGTTCACCGACCATTGTGGTCGCACCCGACGCCCCAAGCACGCCACCCCACCCCGTCCCCCGGCGCGACCGGATTTCAGTGGAAGTCGGGACTGCCGGGCGACCGGAATTCAGTGGAAGTCAGGAACCGGATTTCCACTGAAATCGGGGACCCGAGTTCCACTGAAATCCGGTCAACCTCGAACGGGGCGGGGGCGGACGATCGGGGCTGTGAGGGCCACGACGAGGGCCAACGCGGCCGGGATGAGGAGCGCGGTGGTGAGGTCGGTCCAGTGGGTGATGACGCCGATGACGACCGGGCCCGCCAGCAGACCGCCGTAGCCGAGGGTGCTGACCTGGGCGAGGTCGCGGCCCGCGCGGGCCGGGTCCCGGGAACCGGCGGCGCTGAAGACCTGCGGGATGATGCAGGACAGGCCGATGCCGAACAGCGCGAAGCCGATGATCGCCGCCACCGGGTGGTGCGCCAGCAGTCCCGCGCCCATGCCGACACCCGCGATCAGACCGCAGGTGCGGACCAGGACGACCGGGCCGAAGCGGGCCACCAGGTGGTCGCCGAGGAAGCGGCAGATCGCCATCATCGTGGAGAACACCGCGTAGCCGATCGCCGCGATCGCCGGGCTCGTCCGCAGCTCGTCGTGCAGGTACAGCGGTGACCAGTCGGCCATCGAACCCTCGCCCAGCGAGCAGCTGAACGCCAGGACGCCCAGCAGCAGGATCGCCGGCGACATGCCGCGAGCGCGGCTCCGCTCGGCCGCCTCCTGCGGTTCGGCGGGCAGCAGCCGCCGGCGCGAGGCCTCCACCAGCAGCGCCAGCGCGATCGCCGCCAGCGTGAAGTGCAGCGACACCGGCGTGCTCAGCTGCGCGGCCACCGCCCCGACGCCCGAGCCGATCAGACCGCCGACGCTGAACAGCGCGTGGAAGGTGATCACGATGGGCCGCGAGTAGCGCCGCTGCACCTGCATCGCGTGCGCGTTCATCGCCACGTCCACCACGCCGTGCCCGGCACCGAACAGCACCAGGCCGCCCACCAGCACAGGCAGCGAACCCGCGTAACCCGGCACCAGCAGGCTCGCGGCCATCGCCAGCCCGGCGGGCCCGAGCACGCGGGCGCTGCCGAATCGGTCGGCGAGGTGCCCGACGACCTGCATCGCCAGCACCGATCCCACGGCGATCGCGAACAGCGCCACCGTCACCTGGCCGTCGTCGAGCCCCAGGTCCTGCTTGATCGCCGGGATCCGCGAGGTCCAGGTGCCCAGCGCCGCACCCGTGGCCACGAAGTAGCCGATCACTCCCCAGCGAGCGCGGCGGTCGGAATCGGCGGGAGCGGAGAGCGTTTCAGACAACGCGGACCTCCACACCGGCCGCCTCCAGCTCCGCGAGCATCTCGGTGGGCGCGCTGCGATCGGTCACCACCACGTCCAGGCTCGTCACCGGGCACACGAAACCCAGCCCGGTGCGGGCGAACTTGGCGCCGTGGCACACCGCGATGACGCGTTGCGCCGCGTCCGCTGCCGCGTTCTTGATCGGAACCTCCTCCAGGTCGTGCGCGGTCAAGCCGCGCTCCGCCGACAGGCCGCACACCCCGAGCACGGTGGTGTCGACCCGCAGCGCGCGCAGCGATGTCTCGGTCAGGTGGCCGACGAAGGACAGCTCGCCCGGTTTCGCCCGGCCGCCCGGCAGCAGCAGGTCGACCTCGGCGGCGTTGGCCAGAACGTTGGCCGCGTGCATGTCCAGCGGGATCGCGGTGACCCGGCGCTCGGCCAGCCGCCGCGCGACCTCGCGGGTCGTGGAGCCGCTGTCGAGGATGACCGACTCGCCGTCGGCGATCAGCGACTCCACCTCGGTGGCCAGCCTGCGCTTGACCTCCACCGAGTCGCGCTCCCGCAGCGAGAACGGGGCGGACTGGCCGCGCAGGAAGCTCACCGCGCCGCCGCGCACCCGCCGCAGCACGCCTTGCTCGGCGAGCTGGTCGAGGTCGCGCCGGATGGTCATCTCCGAGCAGCTGGTGGCCGCCGCCAGTTCGGCGACCGTCACCCGTTCGGCCTGGCGAAGCCGCTCGATGATGATCTGGCCTCGTTCTGAACTCTCCACGTGTTCAATCGAACATGATCTGCGTTCGAAACGCAATCGCCCGCGGGGAACTGTGTGCGAACCCGCATGGGGACATCGCCGGTCGTGGGGGACAATGGACGGTGGTCGGCCGCCGGCACACGGGCCGCGGCCGTTCGTCGGTCCACGAGGCCGACCGGGGCGCCGCAGGAGGAGATCGTGAGCTTGGCCCAGGAGCGCAACCTTCGGTTGGTGCGAGACGACAGCGCCGAACCCGGTGTGCGGCTCGGTGACATCAGGCTGCGCAACCGCCTGGTCACCTCGTCCAGCCTGCTCGGCTACGGCGTGGCCAACGCCAAGGTCATGGCCTACGGCATGAGCCCCATCTCGAACTTCGTGCCGCTGGAGCGCTTCGGCGCCGTCACCACCCGCACGGTCACCGTCGAACCGCGCGAAGGCCACTTCACCACCAAGGACGACTGGGAGCTGCGCGAGCTGCCCGCCCTGCTCAAGCGCTACGGGCAGGCCCTGCGTCAGGTCGACGGCGGCTGGCTCAACGCCTTCGGCTGGTGCAACGTCGGCATCGACGCCTACCTGCGCGACTACTACCCGCGCACCCGCGCGCAGAACACGATCATGTCTGTCGGCGGCTTCTCGACCGAGGAGTTCGTGACCCTGGTCGACAAGGTCAACGCCTCCGTGCCGGTCGGCGAGATCGCGGCGCTGGAGTTCAACGTCTCCTGCCACAACGTCAACTTCGACTTCAACCAGATCATCGAGTCGGTGCTGGCCGAGGCCGTGCCGCGCAGCAACCACCCGGTGATCCTCAAGCTCTCGCCCGACTACGACTACATCGGCCACGCCCGCCTCGCCGCCAAGCACGGCGTGTCCGCGCTGACCGCGATCAACACCGTCAAGGGCCTGCGCCTGGACCCGGAGACCGGCACCCCGCTGCTCAAGAACGGCTTCGGCGGGCTGTCCGGCCGCGCGATCAAGCCGATCGGCCTGCGGGTGGTCAAGGAGCTGCGCGACGCCGAGGTGACGCTGCCGATCATCGCCACCGGCGGCATCCGCAGCTTCGACGACTGCCGCGAGTACTTCTGGGCCGGTGCCGACGCCGTCAGCCTCGGCAGCGCCAGCTGGTTCGCCAGCTACCCGGGCTACGCCCTCTCGCCGATCTACGGCGCCCGCATCCGGAACCTGTTGCGACGCATCGAGAACTACACGCCGCCGGCTCGGTGAAACGAGGCCGGCCGGGCGGCCCGAGATGGTAGACAGTGATGATCGACACTGTCGTCTGCCAACTGGGGAGGCCGTTGTGGCCGGTTACGGGGATTTCGGGAGCAGTCTGAGGGACCTGCCGCGGCTGCGCGCCACGCGCCGCGGCAGGGTGTCCAGCTGGGACACCTCCGGAGGCAACCAGGACAACGTGCGCGTCATGCCCGGCGAGACGCGGCTGCTCGCCGACATCACCGGGCCCGGGGTGATCACCCACATCTGGTGCACCGTCGCGCTCGACCACGTCGGTGAACCCGTCGAGCTGGAAGCCGACTACCTGCGGCGGCTCGTCCTGCGCATCACCTGGGACGACCAGCCGCACCCGGCGGTGCTGGTGCCGCTGGGCGACTTCTTCGGGGTCGGGCACGCGCACAGCGTCAACTTCAGCTCCGCGCCGCTGCAGATGAGCCCGCAGGACGGCAAGGGCTTCAACTGCTGGTTCGCGATGCCCTTCGCCGGCCGCGCCCGCGTCGAGCTGGTCAGCGAGATGAGCGTCAAACCCGTGACGTTCTACTTCTACGTCGACTACGAGAGCTACGGCGAAGCCGACCCCGAACTGGCCTACTTCCACGCCCAGTGGCGGCGGCAGAACCCCACCGACGGCGTCCCGCAGGGCGACCAGACCAACGAGGAGTTCCTCTTCGGCGGCCACAACACCGACGGCGCGGGCAACTTCGTGATGCTGGAGGCCGAAGGGCGCGGGCACTACGTCGGCACCGTGCTCAACGTGCACAACCTGCGCGAGACCACCGAGTGGAACTGGTACGGCGAGGGCGACGACATGTTCTTCATCGACGGAGAACCGTGGCCGCCCCGCCTGCACGGCACCGGGACCGAGGACTACTTCAACACCGCGTGGTGCCCGAACCAGGAGTTCCACGGGCCCTACCACGGGATCACGATGCCCGGCGGCGAGAACTGGAGCGGCCAGGTCTCCTACTACCGCTTCCACATCGAGGACCCGATCGTCTTCGACCGCTCCATCAAGGCCACCATCGAGCACGGTCACGCCAACAAGCGCTCGGACGACGTCTCCTCGACGGCCTACTGGTACCAGACCCTCCCGGCGCTCCCGGTCACCCTCGCCCCGGTGGAGGAGCGCATCCCGCGCCCCCTCTGACCGTCACCCGACCAGGGACGTTCTCTTCGAATTTCGCGCGAAATTCGAGACCGAAACCGGGGTCTCGAATTTCGCGCGAAATTCGAAGGCTGCGCGCGCAGGTCGAATTTCGCGCGAAATTCGACGGTTCGCCCTGCCCGGGTGACGCCTAGATGTAGTGCCTTGGGAGGTTGTGAACGGGTGACACGGGGTCGGATGATCTTGGAATGAGTGAGGACCTCCGGGTTCGGTGTGGATCACCACAATCTGCACCGATCACCAGGAGGTCCTCGTGTGTCACCGTAACGCTCCGCTGACCGAGACGGGCA